>JBQTIJ010000152.1:0-4098 GCA_052388255.1 Phycisphaerales bacterium | reverse complement strand
CCGGACCGATGACCCCTCTTGTACCGCGACGTCGCCGCCCGTGCGCGCCCGTCATCGACCCTCACATCGAGAGCCACTCCTGTGCCCGCCAACCGTTCACGCACCGAGCGCTGGAAAGACATGCTCGAACTCGTCGCCCAGCGCGCCGGTGCACTCGAGATCGCCCTCAAGCCCGCCGCCGGCCCTGATCCCAACGAAGGTGCCGACCGCGCCGACATCGTCTGGCGCTGCCGCGTCCTCGGACTCGCCGACAACGCCGTCACCGTCGAGATGCCCATGGCCGTCGGCCAGCCCATCCGCATCGCGCCCGGCACCGAACTCCTGGTCGCCTTCTCCGTCGGCCAGAACCGCTGGATGTTCCACACCCGCGTCGAGGGTTACCGCGTCTTCGCCAGCGCCCGCGGCCAGGGAAGCGAACACGCCGCCATGACCATCGCCATGCCCGACCGCGTTGAGCGCTGCAGCCGCCGCGAGCACTTCCGCATCTCGACCAGCCAGATCAACCTCCCCCGCGTGCAGTGCTGGCCCCTCCTTGATCCCACCTCCGTCATCGCTGCCGAGGCCGCCAACCGGGCCCGCATGCGCGAACTCCTCGCCTCCCCCGGCACCAGCGAGACCACCGAGTCGGTCTCCTCCATCCTTCTCCCCGATGTCGGCCCCATGTTCGAAGGCCGTCTCCTGAACCTCTCGGGTGGCGGTCTCGGGCTCCTTCTTGGGCACAACGAGTCCGTCGCCGCCGATCGGGCCCGCTACCTCTGGCTCCGTGTTGATCTCCGCCCAGAGGTCCCCGTCCCCATGGCCATCACCGCCAAGCGGGCCCACAGCCATCTTGATTCCACCGGCAATGTCTACGCCGGGCTCGCCTTCGACTTCGGCTACAACCCCGAGCACCAGCGCTTCGTCTTTGAACTCCTCAGCAGTTACGTCGATCACCTCCAGCAGCGGGCCCGGGCCCGCACCAGCAAGGCCGGTTGACGCGCCGCGCTCGCCCGTACACTCTGGGCATGGCCCAGGTCACCTACGCCGACCCCCCAGCCCCTTCCGCCGCCACCTGCCCCGTCGGCATCACCCTCGACATCACGAGCCACGACCGCTCCGGCGCGTTCTACCGCGCTCTCGGCTTTGAGCCGGCCGCCGTCGACCGCCCCGGCATGATCTACGAAACCCGCACCCTCCGCTCCCCCCGCTTCCCCACCGTCGAACTCCGCCTCCGCGCCGCCTTCGGCAAGCGCCCCATCGGCAGCAGCCCCGGCACCATGCTCGCCCTCACCCTCCGCACCAGCGACCTCGCCCCCTGCATCGCCGCCCTCACCGCACTCTCGACCGTTCGCTGGGTCGCCGGCGCCCCCCCCGCGCCGGACGCCGCCTGTGCCGAACTCCTCGATCCCGACGGCTACCACCTCGTCCTCACACACTGACGGCAACTTCCGCCCTCCCGGGGCCCTTTTTGGCCCCCCAACGCCCCCCGCCCGGGTTCCGGATTCTTGACCACACCCCCCCGGCCCCCTCATAATCCCCCCACCGGCACCGTGCCGGTACTTCCCCGGCTCCCCGGTCTGCGGACCCTCGAGCCGTTCACGGTCGTGCCTCGACCCGGTCACACCCGGCCGCGGCATGCCCCGCCCCACCTCGGCACCTTGCCGGGCAGGGGTGCATAGATCGAGCGTGCTTTCGCCTCGCGTCGCTTCCTTTCTCTGTTCTGACCTCCGCTTCCGCCTTTTGAACCTCCGGAGTTCCGCATCAACGAGGTCCCTTCCCCGATCCCCGCCTCTCTCATCCCTCCGGCCTGCGCCGGTGGCCGTGCCAGAGAGGCCCCAGACGCGCGACGCACGATCATGCTGAACGGTTGAACCCGGCCGCGCGCCCGCGCGCGCTCCGTGTCTACCCCCGCCCCACGGGTGGGCCAACCCCCCCGCCGCGGCCGGTCGCCGCCCCGGCCATGACAAGGGCCACCGATGATCCTCACCCTTGCCGAGTTTGATCTCCTCTCCACGATCGGCGGGGCCGCCGCCGGTCTCGTGCTCGGGCTCGTCGGCACCCTTCTTGCCGTCAAGGCCCTCGCCACCGGCACCCTCAAGCGGGCCCAGGCAGAGGCCCGCGCCCTGACCGAGCGCACCGCCACCGATGCCCGGGCCGCCGTCCAGCGGGCCGAGCTTGAGGCCGACCGCGCCGCCGCCGATCGCCGCACCAAGGTCGAGCAGGAGTTTGAGTCCACCCGCACCGAACTCCGCGAGGCCGAGAAGCGCATCGCCAAGCGCGAGGACCTCCTCGACAAGAAGCTCGAGACCCTCACCACCAAGGAGGAGCAGCTCACCCGCACCCAGGAATCGGTCAAGACCCGCGAAGCGCAGTTGCAGACCCGCCAGGCCGAGCTTGACACCGTCCTCACCGAACAGAAGGACAAACTCCTCAGCATCTCCGGCATGAGCGTCGAGAGCGCCCGCGAACAGCTCCTCGCCCGCGTCGAACAGGAGAGCCGCCAGGACATGGCCAAGGTCGCCCGCAAGGTCATCGAGGAAGCCGAGTCCCACGCCAAGGACAAGGCCCGCGAAATCACCCTCATGGCCGTCCAGCGCTACGCCACCGAGCACACCGCCGAGTCCACCGTCCGCACCGTCGCCATCCCTTCGGACGACATGAAGGGCCGCATCATCGGGCGCGAAGGCCGCAACATCCGCGCCATCGAAAAGGCCACCGGCGTCGACATCATCGTCGACGACACCCCCGGCGTCATCGTCGTCTCCTGCTTTGACAAGGTCCGCCAGGCCGTCGCCGTCGAATCCCTCCAGCGCCTCATCGCCGACGGCCGCATGCACCCCTCCCGCATCGAGGAAGTCGTCGAGAAGGTCCGCTCCGAAATCGACGAGAAGATCGTCAAGGCCGGCAAGGATGCCGTCCTCGAGATGAACCTCCGCGGCATCCACCCCAAGGTCTCCGAGGCCATGGGCAAACTCCACTACCGCACCAGTTACGGCCAGAACGTCCTCCGCCACAGCGTGGAGGTCGGCTTCCTCTGCCAACTCATCGCCGATCAACTCGGCTTTGACGGCGCCCTCGCCCGCCGCTGCGGCTTTCTCCACGACATCGGCAAGGCCATGGATCAGGATCAGGAGGGCACACACCCCAAGATCGGCTGTGACTTCGCCAAGCAGTTCGGCGAGCGCGACCAGGTCCTCAACGCCATCGCCGGTCACCACGGCGATGTCCCCTCAACGAGTTTCTACACCCCGATCGTCATGGCCGCGGACGCTGTGAGCTCCGCCCGCCCCGGCGCCCGCCGCGAGTCGTTGGAGAAGTACATCCAGCGCCTTGAACAACTCCAGGACATCGCCCTCGGCCACCAGGGCGTGACCGAGGCCTATGCAATCCAGGCCGGTCGCGAGGTGCGCGTCATGGTCGATTGCAAGAAGGTGAGCGACGACGAGGCCTACGTGATCGCGCAGGCCATCGCCAAGAAGGTGAGTGACGAGATGACCTTCCCCGGCGAAATCCGCGTCACGGTCCTCCGCGAAACCCGCGCCATCGAGTTCGCGCGGTAAGAAGCAGACCGCGGCTGAGTTCCCCCTGCAATCTCGACAACCCTGAGCGTTGCGTGAGTTCAAGCAACACCGCCCGCGCGCTGGCGGCAGCCCGCCTCGCGCACTCGCGGGGCGACAGGAGCCGCATCGCGGCACTGGTTGTAAATGGCGAGGAGGACGCCTTGCACACCCCGACCCTGCCGCGAGAGTCACCCGGCACGACCCGCATCTCTCCAGCCCGAAGGGCTGCAACCTAAGTAGACGGGGGTGAAGGAGCCCTGCGACGACACCCCCGGACACCCCCGCCCAATCTCCCGCAGCCCGAAGCGGCTGCACGTTCAACCCCGCCCAGATGCATCGCCCACCCCACTCGATGCCATGCCTCACGAGAACCGCGCGCGCCCGACCCTTGAAGTCGCTGATGTGCAAAGAGCCCGACCGCTCGCGGCAATATGGCGTCACGAGTACAACCATCACCGCCCGCACTCGTCTCCGGCGCAGGTGCCCACGGCCCAGGTACGCGCAAGCCCTCGAACCTGTCGCGCGGGAATCATGCCCGCCTCCGCCTTGGCAGAAACGA
>JBQTIJ010000151.1:0-4880 GCA_052388255.1 Phycisphaerales bacterium | reverse complement strand
AGAGCGTCGTGCGGTTGATCTTCAGCATCTCCGCCGCCTTGAGCTTGTTCCCACCCGTGCTCTTGAGCGCCTGCAGAATGATCTGCCGCTCCGGCTCCTTCATGCTCGCCTCAAGCGACAGCGGCCCATCGTCCCCGCGCCCGGCAACCACCGGTCCCGCCACGACAGCTCCCCCTTGCATGGGCCCAGCCAGAGTCGGGGCGCCGAAGGTTCCACTCCCCGCCGGCGCACTGCTCATCACGTGCGGCGGCAGGTCCTCCGGCCGCACCGTGGGTGAGGTCGAGAGCACCACCGCCCGTTCCACAATGTTCGAGAGTTCGCGCACGTTCCCCGGATAGGCGTAGCGCCGCAACAGGTCGAGCGCCGCAGGGTCAAAGCCCGCCATCGTCTTGCCATTTCCAGCAGCATGCGACCGCAGGAAGTGCTCCGCCAGCATCATCACATCGCTCACCCGATCGCGCAGCGGCGGCAGTTCGATCTTCACCACATTGATGCGGTAATAAAGGTCCTGCCGGAAGGTCCCCCGCGCCACCAGATCCTCCAGCGGCTGGTTGCTCGCAAGGATGACCCGCACATCCACTTCCACCGTCTGGTTGCTCCCCACCGGCTCAAAGCGCCGCTCCTGCAGCACCCGCAGCAGTTTGAGCTGCATCCCCGGCGAGGCCGAGTTGATCTCATCGAGAAAGAGCGTCCCCCCGCTCGCCGCAAGGAACTTCCCCGTCTTGTCCGCGTGCGCACCCGTGAAGGCCCCCTTCACATGCCCGAAGAGCTCGCTCTCGAGGAGCGTCTCCGGGATGCTCCCGCAGGAAAGCTCCACAAACGGTTTGCTCTTGCGCGGCGAGCGATGGTGGATCGCGTGCGCGATAAGCGACTTGCCCGTCCCGCTCTCGCCGGTCATGAGCACCGTGGTCTTGGTCGGCGCCACAGCGGTGATCAGGTCATAGATCTTGAGCATCCGCGCATCCGAGCCCACAATGCTGTCGAGCCCGAAGCGCGCATCAAGCTGCTGCTTCAGGGCCCGGTTCTCCGCCAAGAGCGCCTGCTGCCGCAACGACCGCTCAAGCGCGATCCGCAGTTCATCATCCACCACCGGCTTGGTCAGATAATCCGCCGCCCCCAGCCGCACCGCCTGCACGGCCGATTCGATCGTGCCGTACCCCGTCAGCATGATCACCACCGTCCCCGCGTGCTGCTTGCCGATCCGCCGCAGCAGTTCCATCCCGTCCATCCCCGGCATCGCCACATCGCTCACGACGAGCGCAAAGGCCCCTTCCCCCTGCTCCTTCTCAGCATCCGCCAGCGTCGCCAGCGCCTCCTGAGCGTTGAAACTCGTCGCCGTGGAATACCCCTCCGCCCTCAGAAACTCTGAGAGCGATTCGGCCACGATCGGGTCATCATCCACCACCAGAATGCGTGCGCTCTTCGCGGTCGCTGGCCGCGGCTTCTCGAGTGTGGCCGTCATGCCCCACCCCCGCCGCTGCCGTCACCATGCCCGCCCGCCCGTCGCACGGCCCCCGCCGAGACCGCCGCAAGCAGGCGTGCCCCCACGCCACCCGGGCCCCGTTCAAGCACGATCGTCCCGCCCAGTTCATCCACCATCTCTCGACAGAGCGCAAGCCCCAGCCCGCTTCCCCCCGGCTTGGTGCTGAATCCTGTGTCAAACGGTCCCGGCAGTCTCCGCGCGCTCGGCGGCGTCAGCGGCGGGCCCAGCCCCGTGTCGAGAATCTCAAGCACCCACGTCTCTCCCTGAGCATCGCTCCGCTCCGCCCGCACGGCGACTTCCACCTCGCGCGGTGCATCGGGCGCGGTCCGGGCCCGCTCCGTCACCGCCTCGATGGCGTTCCGGACCCCGTTCAGCGTCAGTGCAAAGAAGGGCCCCGCCGGCGCGCTCTCCAAAGCCGCGTCGATCGTCACCCGCAGCGTCGTTCGTGATTCGCGCACCGCCGGGTCGAGCAGGTCCGTCGCATACCGAACCGCATCTCCCAGGCACAGCGCCCGCGGCCCGCCCACCGTCTCGCGCCGCCACGCCGAGCGCCCCACCGCATCGCGCACCAGTTCGTGCATCTGTTCAAGAGCCGCCCGCACCGTCCGCAGCCGCCGATCGGTCTCGTCCACCGTCGCCGTATCAACGTCGTGCGCCTCGCGCGAGCGCAGCACCAGATTCAGCGAGCGCATCGAGCCATCAAGCAGGTTGGAGAGTTCGTGCGCCAGCGTCGGCAGCCGCTCCGCCGCGTCCTCGATCGCCCGCACTTTGGGGCGGATCCTGACCGGCGCAAGCCCCGGCCCCGCCCGCCGCGGCGTGCCCATGCCCTCCCCGCTTCCGCGCGGATGAGGGGGTGGTGGCGGTGGTGGTGGGGGAGGCGGAGGAGGCGGGGGCCGCATGTGGCGGTTCATCGACACCCGCGAAACTCGACTGAAGCCCCCTGTTGCCCCCGCGCAACAGAATCAGCGTTTCCCCGCCTCGCCCCTACAGCGCGCCCGTCCTCTCACCCCTCACACAGGGTTGATCGCCCCCCGCCCCGCAAGAACTGCGCGGGCATTCGCCATCACCATCCGCGTCATCTCCTCCCGCCAGCGCCGCTCCGCGCTCCCGATGTGCGGCGTCATCACCACAGTCCGCAGCCCCTTGAGCCCTTCATGGACCCGCGGCTCATCCTCAAACACGTCAAGCCCCGCCCCGAATATCTTCCCCTGTGCGAGCGCCGCCGCTAGCGCGCCCTCGTCCACCGTCGGGCCCCGTGAAGTGTTCAGCAGGATCGCCGTTGGCTTCATGAGTCCGATGCGCCGCGCATCCATCAGGTGCCTCGTCTCCGGCGTCAGCGGCGTGTGAATGCTCACAACATCCGCCCGCGCCAGCCCTTCGTCCAGACCCACACGCTCGGCCGCCAGCGGCGCATGTTCAAACTCCGCGTGAACACGCCGCGCTGTGTAGATCGTCCGCATGCCAAAGGCCTGGGCCCGCAGCACCACCGCGCGCCCGATCCGCCCCGCACCCACGATGTGCAGCGTCCGCCCTGCCAGGTCCATCCCCATCCACCCCGATGGAAACCCGTTCCCCTCCCGGGCCCACGCCCCGCTCCGTGCAAAGGCATCGCCCTCCACGATCCGCCGCGCCACCGCCAGCAACAGCCCCATCGTCAGGTTCGCCGTCCCCTCCGTCACCGCATCCGGCGTGTTTGTCACCGTCACGCCCGCCTTTAGGCACGCCGCGATGTCAATGTTGTCGACGCCCACTGCGAAGTTGCACACCACCTTCAGCCCCGGCCCCGCCGCCCGCAGAAACTCCTCATCCACGCGATCAAGGAACATCGTCACCACCGCGCTCGCCCCCGCGATGAAGCGCAGCAGCCCCGCGCGGTCAAGCGCCTCCCGGCTCACCACCACCCGCGCTTCTTCCGTCGGTGGCAGTGCCGCCTCCAGCCCCGGCACTTCCCGCGTCAGCGCGATGATCGGTACGGTGGTGTTGCCAAGGGGAGCCATATGGCCCCAGCGTATCGGCCACGCCTGCCGTCGGCACGCTCCACCCATGCGATTGCAACGGGGGCGATAACCACTCCCTCTCCCACCATTCGCGCTCGCGGGCCACGCCACATTCCTTTGTTCGGCCCTCCTCGGCGCTCCACCCTTCACGCCCGCGCCCCGCCGGTCGATACCTCCTCCGTGTTCGCAGTCGCGCCTCAGGCGCGGAGGGTGCGCGTTTGCCAGACCATCCAAAGAACCCCAGTCTCATCGGCCGCAACCTCGTTCGCGGCGAGTCCCTCGTCGCATGGTTCGGGCTCGCCGCCGCCGCCGTCGTTGTTGTCGCGCTCTCGGGCGCGCTCGCGCTCGCCTACCGCGCCCAGAGCCGCTCTGCGGAAAACGCGGAAACCGCCCGCCTCAGCGCCGCCGCACAGACCCTCGCCACCGGCGTTCAATCGATCCTCAGCGTTGGCGATGGCGAGAGCGCGCCGGAAGTCTCCGCCGCGCGACGCATGATCATGGACGCCGCGGGCCGCCACGGCTTTGCCGAATGCCGCGTCGAATTCCCCGATGGTGCCACCCTTGTTGACGCCGATGCCAAGAAGGGTGTTCGCACGCTCCCCGAGCATTGGCCCGCGGCGCGACCAGGAGAGACCGGTTCGCCCGACACCGCCGACGCGGGCACCGTGGCTGTTCCCCTCTCGATCCCCGGCCGTGGCGATGCGAGCCTCGTCGTCCGCGCGGGTACACCCGCCTTCAGCGGTCCAGCATGGGAGATACAGGCCGGCATCGGCCTCATCGGCGTCCTCAGTCTCGCCGGTGTGCTCGTGGCCTATCGCCTCCTCCGCCGTCGCCTCGGCGCCCTCCTTGCCATCCGCGAGGCCCTCGCCCTCGCGCACGCTCCCGAGTGTTCCGAGCAGACGCTCGGTGTCAGCAGCGATCTCGGCCCGGAGGGAGAGGCCTGGAACGCCATCCTCGCCCAGCGCACCGAGGCCGCCCACCGTGCCCTCGAGAAGCGAGCCGAAGCCCAGATGTCGCGCGTGCAGGGCAGCGAGGGTGACCTCGCCACCGCCTGCGATGCCCTCTCCAGCGGCATGATCCTCGTCGACGAGAGCTGCGCCATCAAGTACCTCAACGGCGCTGCGGCCGTCTTCCTTGGCGTCAAGCGCGAGGACGCCCTCGGTCGGCCCCTTGTTGATTTCGCCATCGAGAGCGATGTTGTCCGAATGGCCACAAGCGCCGCCAAGGGCCTCGTCCGCACCCGCGCGCTCTTTGAGTCCCGCCGCACAGCCGAGGGCGAGCGCCGCCCCAAGGGCCCCGCCGAGCAGCCCGACGACCGCCGCGGCAACAAGACCTGGGGCGGCGGCGTTCTCCGCTTCACCGTCCGCCCCGTCCGTCGCGACGATGCCGCCGCCGCCACC
>JBQTIJ010000150.1:0-4019 GCA_052388255.1 Phycisphaerales bacterium | reverse complement strand
GCGCCTCAAGGCCCTTGAACTCGCGCGCACCACCGTTACCACCGTCGCCTCGGATTACGAACTCGCCGACATCTGGCTCATGCTCGAGGGCGCTTACGGCGACCGCGAGAAAGCCCTCGCCCGCCGGGCCGAGCAGTTCCGGCGCACGCCCACCGACCGCGACAACGCCATGAAGCTTGCCGAGCTCTACCTCCAGCTCAAGCGGGCCGACGAGTCGAAGCCCGTCATCGACGCCATCCGCCAGGGCACCCCGGACCTCGCCGGAACGCAGCTCCTCGCCCAGTACCACGCCCTGCGCGGCGAGAAGGCCGCCGCGACCAAGGTCTACGACGATTATCTCTCCGCACTCCCCGAGGCCGAACGCAACCAGCTCGTGCTCTGGTTTGATTACGCCCGCTTCGCCTCCGACCGCCTGCGCGACCCGGCCCTCGCCGCCTCCATCCTCGAACGTGTCCGCAACCTGCAGCGCCCCGATGAGATGGAGGTTGACCGCGAGCTCGGCGACATCCACTTCGCTGTGGGCGAGTTCGACAAGGCCTGCGCCGCCTACCAGCGGGCCCTCGACTCGGTCAAGATCGATGTCAACAACCTCATCCGTTTCCGCATGATCGAGGGGCGGCTCCGCCTCAAGCAGTACGAGGAGGCCGATCGCCTCTGCCTCCAGGCCGAGCAGGCGGGCATCAAGGACAACGCCCAGTTGTGCATGCTGCGGTCCGAGGCCAAGATCGGGGTCAAGGACCTTCCCGGTGCCGCGGCTTTGCTCGATACCGCCGTGCGGCTCGATCCGCGCTCACCCCTCCCGTTCTACAAGCGGGCCCAGGTGCGGCTCGTTGATCCCAACCAGTTGAACGACGCCATCGGCGACCTGCGCCAGTCCGTCAACCTCGCCCCGGGTTTCTACGCCGCCCGCCGTGTGCTCTCAGAGGTCCTCTCCTCCACCGGGCAGGTTGCCGAGTCGGTCGATGTCCTCCGCCAGGGCGTGAGCCAGAACCCCGGCGACGGTCAGCTCCGCCACGACCTCATCATGAAGCTCCACCAGAACGGTGACGGGCGCGGGGCCGTGCAGGAACTCGAAGAGGCGATGAAGCGCAGCAACGACCCACAGTGGTTCGTGATCGGCGCCGAGCTCGCCCGCCTCGACGGCAACCTCCCCAAGGCCGTCGAGTACTACGGCCGGGCCTTCTCGGGCGGCCTCAAGACCAACGTCGTCACCGCGCCCTATGTCCGGGCCCTGCTCGATCAGGCCCGCCCCGACACCGAGGCGGCCCGTCGCGTCCTTGCCGATCCGGATGTCCCCACCGAAAAGATGCCCCTGCTCCTCATGGCCCGGGCCCGCGTCAACTGGCTCGACCGGCGCCAGAACGACGCCGTCAAAGACCTTCGCACCGTCTACGGCATGATGGATTCGAAAATCGCCGAGCAGGTCAAGGGCTTTGTCGAGGGCATCATCGAGATCGCCCCCCGCGCCGCCGATTCCCTCGCCATCATCGATCAGTTCCGTCCCTCTGAGGGCTTCCCGGAGTCCGTCCGGTTCCAGATCATCCGCATCAAACTCACCGATACCGCCCTCGTCCGCGAGGGGCTCAAGGAGCTTGACGAGTTCGTCGAGCGCAACAACAAGCCCGAACACAAAGAAGAGCTTGTCCGGGCCCTCAAGTTCCTCGGCGACCTGATGTACGCCCAGCGCCGCTACGAACAGGCCGCAGAGTCCTACCGCCGCGGCCTCACCGTCGCGTCCGACGACCCCGAGTTCGCCAACAACCTCGCCTACACCCTCTGTAAACACCTCAAGCGCTGCGACGAGGCCCTCCCCCACGCCGAGAAGGCCGTCACCATCGCTCCCGGCAATCCCAACATCCTCGACACCCTCGGGGTCATCCAGCTCTCGCTCAGCCAGAACGACGCCGCCCTTGCCACCTTCGACAAGGCCCTCGGCGCCGCCAAGGTTCCACTCGCCATCGTTCCCATTCTTCTGCACCGCAGCGACGCCCTTCTGGCCCGCAACGAGCGCGACAAGGCCCAGACCACCTTTGACCAGGTTCAGCGCGAGATCCTCAAGGACCCCAAGGTCGGCGTGCTGTACGCCGCCGAGATCGACCTCACCCGCAAGCGACTCGCCGGGCGCTGAACCGCCGCCCGGGACCAACCGATAACACCCACGGCTCCCCGCACGCCCACCGCGCGGGGAACCACGACTCGCGCAGTTGGCCCATCCGATGGGCATGCCCGGGCCGGAGAACCCAACCATGACCACCGCCCCGACACAGATCCGTCCCACGACCCCCGCGAGCGCCGGTCCGCGCCCAGCCGCGGGCGGGGGCGCACCCACCGTTGATCCTGTCCGGCTCATCCGGCAATACAAACTCCCCTTCTTCGTCTCCGCCGTGGTGGGGCTCGTCATCGGCGTCGCCGCGTACTACACCTTCCTCAAGTTCGCGCCCCAGTACAAATCCACCGTCTCCTACCTCGCGCTCCCGCCCCTGACAAAGCTTACCGAGACGACGCAGGAACGCATCGACCCGCAGGAACTCGACCGCTTCATGCAGACGCAGGCCAAGATCATGGCCAACGAGCGCATCCTCAAGGAAGCCCTCCGCGAGCCCCGGCTCCTTTCGACTCCCGGCGCCCGCTGGGCCCGGCAGTATGTCTACTCCGGGGCGACCCAGATGGATGTGGCCGCCGCCGTGCGCGACCTGAAGGAGATGGTGAGCGCCAAGGCCATCTCGGGCACCCAGCTCATGGAGCTCTCGGTCACCGGCCCGACCGCCCTCGACGCCCAGATCGTCGTCAACGCCATCCACCGCGCCTACTGGGACGAACTGAAGTTCCAGCTCAACACCGGCAGCGGCGAGACCAAGGATGCGCTCGACAAGCAGATCAAGGACATCCGTGCCGCCATCGATCGCAACGATGCCGCCTCCAAGCAGATCGTGACCACGACCAAGCTCGAGGACGCCACCAGCGGCCAGGGAGCCATCGACCGTGAACTTGAACTCAACCAGAGCCGCGAGGTGGACCTCAACGGCTTCCTCACCCGCGTGCGCGCCGACGTCTCCCGCATGGAGGACCAGCTCCAGAGCGATTCGGGCGTCAAGTACTCCGACGACCTCCGCGAGGAGGCCGACCGCGATCCCCTTGTCGTGAGTCTCAAGTCCGAGATCGCCCAGCTCTCTGCCACCCGCGCCGCCAAACTCAAGGGCGGCAACATGGGCGAGGCCCACCCCGAGATCAAGAAGATCGATGCCATCATCGAGGCCAAGGAGAAGGAGACCAAGAAGGCGGTGGACGCCTCCCTCAAGAACCTCTTCTACGCCCGCCTCGACCAGTCCAAGCAGCAGATCAACTCGCTCACCAACCAGATCGCCGAGGTCAAGGGCCGCGTCGATGCCGCCCGTCTCCGCAAGCAGGACATCCTCAAGGCCAACATCGAACTCACCCAGCTCCGGGCCGAATACCAGGCCCTCGTGGACAAGGAACGCGAGCTCAAGAACACGCGCGACGAGATCCTCGCCCAGGAGGTCTTCTCCAAGGCCGGCCGCCAGGGGCGCATGCGGCTGCTCGAAGACGGAAAACTCCCCGACAACGTCGCCTTCCCCCGACTCCTCGTGATGCTCGTCGCCGGGCTCGTCCTCACCTCCGGCCTCACCGGCGGCGTGATCGTGCTCAAAGAAGTCCTCGACCAGCGCATCAAGGGCCCTTCCGATATCCTCGCCATGCAGCGCATGCGACTGCTCGGCCTCGTCCCCATCGCCTCCGACGACCCATCGCGCCCCGGCTCGCCGGAGACCGCCTTCCGCGACAGCGCATCGGGCGCCATCGCCGAGAGTTTCCGCCAGATGCGCCCCGCGATCCTCAAGCGGCTCCAGCAGGGCGGCCATCGCTCGCTCCTTGTGGTCGGGGCCATGCCCGCCTCCGGTGCCACCACCGTCGCCAGCAACCTCGCCATCGCCTGCGCCACCGCGGAGCAGAAGGTCCTCGTCATCGATGCCAACTTCCGCCGCCCCGGACTGCACAAGGTC
>JBQTIJ010000149.1:0-5103 GCA_052388255.1 Phycisphaerales bacterium | reverse complement strand
GACCATCCACAGCAAGCGTGGTAGTGGCTTCACGTTGCCCTGGTGCCCAGCGGATGCTGACCGATGCGGGCGACAGGGCGGCGCGACCCTCAAACCCCAGGCGAAGCGTGAGTTTGGTCTCCGCGGCGGCGGCCACTCCCGGACCGCTCCGGGCGAGACCGACAGTGACGGGCTGGGCCTGCGCGGGCTGCCCAGCACCCGCGCCCCCGGCGACGATGACCGAGCGGAGCGGGGCGTTGGACGTGATGCTGATATTGCCGGTCTCGGGTCCCGTGGCAATGGGCTCGATTGCGCTGAGGCGGACACCCGGGGGGAGTTTGGGAAGTGCGGTCTCGACGTCAATCGATCCCTCGTGCAGGTCGCTGAGAATGACGACGTGGGTCTTCTCCGTGGGGGCGAGGAGTTCGCTTGTCGCGCGCAGGGCCGTGATCGACTCGGTCACCAGTGCGAGCGCCCCGGGAAGGTCGGCCTTCGAGTCACGGGGAGTGAAGCTCTCAAGGAGCGAACGGGCCCCGGTCGTCGCGGGGGCGGGCGGGAGAAGCACGCCGCGTGCGGGCCCGGCGAGGGAGATGATCGCGACGCGGTCGGCATCGCCGAGGTCGCCAAGGAGCCGGTCGGCGGTGGCGAGGTGTCGCCCGAGTGAACGCTCGCCGCCGGAGCGCAGGGCGGAGGCGAGGGAATCGTCGATGAGCAGAAAGACGGTGCGCCCGCCGGATGAAGTTGAGGCGAGGGAGCCGAGTATGGGGCGGCCAATGGCGACGGCGAGGGCGGCAAGCAGAAGGCAGCGGGTGGCGAGGAGCAGCCAGCGTTCAATGAGCAGTCGGCGCCGGGTGCGGCGATAGGCCTCCTCGAGAAAGCGCATAGCGGCCCACATCACGGGCGTTCGGCGGCGGCGCATCAGCAGGTGGATGATGATGGGGATGGCGATGGCGGCCAGCCCGACGGCAAGGAGTGTGGAGTTGAGGAACGTCACCCGCTCTTGCTCCGCTTGAGGCGGGCGTTGCGCCACGCGAGGAAGGCGGAGAGCGGCGGGCCGAGCCAGTCGTGGGTGCTGGCCGTCATGTAGTCAAAGCCGAAGCCGCGGGCGATGCGCTCGACGGCGGCGAGGTGGCGCTTGAGGGCGGCGAGGTATTCGTCGCGGAGGGCGCGCGGGTCAACCCGGAGTTCGGGCTCACCCTCAAGCCCCAGGAACGGTGCCTCGCCACGAAGGTCAAAGTCGCGTTCGTCGCGGTCGAGCACCTCGACGAGAATCACATCATGCCCACGGTGGCGGGCCCGGGCGAGGGCTCCGCGGGTGGCCTCCGGGTCCTCAAAGAGGTCACTCACGATGACGAGGAGGCACCTGTTCGTGAGCTTGGCGAGGGCCTGATCGATGACGCGCGCGATGTTCGTGGGTTTCTCAACGGTGTTGTGGGCGAGCGCACCGACAATCTGTCGCCAGGTTCCCTGTGAGCTCGACCGTTTGACCATTGCCTTGATCTCATCGGCGAAGACCATGAGGCCGACCCGATCACCTTGGCGGAGCGCCACATACGAGAACGCGGCGGCGATGGCGGTGGCGTGGTCGTACTTGGTCCAGTTGACGCGACCGGCAGGGCCGCGTTTGTGTCCCGCGCCGGAGGCGTCCTCAAAGGAGCGCGAGCCATACGCCATTGAGCCCGAGCAATCGACGAGGATAACGAGATCGAGGTTGGTCTCCTGCTGATACTGCTTGAGGTGGAGCTTGTCGGTCCGGGCGAAGACCTTCCAATCAAGGTGGCGGATGTCGTCGCCGGGGACATAGGGCCGATGCTGCGCGAACTCGACGCTGTAACCCTGGTAAGGTGAGCGGTGGGCGCCGCTCATGACACCCTCGACGATCATCTTGGCGCGGAGTTCGAGCGAACCGAGTTTGGCGAGCGTCTGTGGATGGAGGTACAACGACGCATCCGCCTCCGGGGGAGGGGCGGCGCCGCTGCGCGGACCGGGGCTGGGCGGGCCTTCGGGCATTCGGGGGAGGGTAGCGGCACCCGTGCGCGACGCCGGGTCGTTACGCGGGGGCGCGCTCGACGAGTTTGATCCGTTTCCAGTTGCCCCGGTTGAAGCGCCAGTAGAGTGCAACCCCGAGCAGAGAGATGTAGGTAGCCGCGCCGATCCAGGGGCCGAGGGACTGGAGCCCGGGGGCATACTCCATGAGGAGCCGACCGCCGCCGATGAGGAAGAGCCACACGAGCACGACCGTGGCCACGCTGGGGAAGATGGTGTCCCCGGCTCCGCGCAGCGCGCCGAACATGGTGATGCCGAGGGCATCGAAGACCTGGAAGACCGCGGCCACGATCATGACCCCCGCCCCGATCTTGATGATCTCCGGCCCCAGATCGAAGGCCTCAAAGAGGGCATCGCGGTAGGTGACAAAGACGAGTGCGCAGGCACCCATGTAGATCATGGTGAGCTTGAGGCCAAGCCGGGCTCGGGATTCGGCGAGATCAGGCCGGCCCATGCCGAGATACCGACCCACGACAGAGGTGAGCGCGTTGGAAACGCCGACGGCGGGCATGAAGGAGAGGTGCATGTAGCGCAGGGCGATCCATCCGGCGGTGTTGTGGTCGGGGCCGAAGGAGCCGGTCATCCCGACCATGAAGTACCACCAGCAAACCATCTCATTGAGGAACGTGACGCCGCCCGGCCAGCCGAGCGACCAGATCTCGCGGAGGTGCCGCGACGACATTCGCCACGCGGCGCGTGTGCTGAACGCGGTGTCGATTCGAGGGCTGAGGAAGACGGCCATGGGAACGATGAACTCGATAGCGCAGCCGGCCACGGTGGCCACGGCCGCCCCGGTGACGCCCATGGCCGGGGCGCCAAGGTTCCCGAAGATGAGTACCCAATCAAGTCCAAGGTTGACGAAGTTCCCGGCGAGCGCGGCGATGAGCACGATGCCGGGCCGGCGGACGCCATAGAAGAACTGCGCAAGGGTCCTCGACCCCATTTGGAACAGCGCGCCGGCAAGGAGGATCTGGGCGTAACTTGTTTCGAGCGCGACGAGTTCGGGCGCGTGCCCGAGCCATCGGAAGCTGGGCGGAAGGAGCAGCGCATAGGGGAGCATCAGGGCCCAGAGGGCCACGCACATATAGAGCGCGTTCCAGGCGTAGGCCGCGCCGCGCCGGGCGTGGCCGGCGCCGAGATTCTGCGCCACATAGGTGTTGACGACTCCCACCATGCCCGCGAGGATCGACTGCGGGAGCCACGCAGAGATGCCGCCGTTCCCCTGCGCGGCGAGGTGAATGGGATCGCTCGGCGTGATGCGCGAGACCATGAGCGCATCCACGAACGTCATGAGCGTGTACGAGGTCATGGTCGCGACCGAGGGGGCGGCGACACGCATGATCTCACGCAGCGGGTGCGGATCGACTTCCGTTTCCCCGATCGGGTGCTCACGCGGTGGGCCCTCGACGGTGCGTGGGCTGAGCGGGCCGGATTGAGCATCCCCAGCGGCATCGGTGGTGCCGATGGCTTCGACCGAGCCGGGGGAAGCCCCGGCCGGAGGGTTGTCTGCAAGGTTGCTCATGGGGGGAGATCGATCGTAGGGCCGGTTCGTCGGGCACCCTTCGCACGTAGCATCTGCGCGTGAACACCCATGCCCAAACACCGCCGAATCCGCCCGCTTCCGGGGTGGGCCTCTCGCCCGCCACTGTGACTCTCCGTGATCTCACAGGTCACCTTGTCTGGCCGCTGCTCCTTCGGGCTCCGCGTCTGGCCTTTTCGCCGCACCGCATCCTGCTGTGCGCAGCCGCGATCACCGTTGTCGGCATGCTCGACTCGCTGTGGCGGCTGGGCGGCGGCGGTCGCGCGCTTGGCCCGGTCGGGACGTTCCTGGCGCGTGAGGGCGAAGCCCTTGGGATGCTGCTGCGGGCCGCGGGGCGGCTCGACGCTGATGGTGCCGGCCAGGCGCTGGCGAGGATGATCCTCGATGCCCCGCTCTCGGTCGCGAAAGAAGGTGGGGGGTGGTCGTTCGGTGGGGCGGTGGGGCTCTTCGTTTGCGTCCCCTTGTGCTTTGCAGTGTTGGGGTTCTTTGCGACGGCAGTGAGCCGGTCGGTTGCCCTCGAGCAGTGCGTTGGGGTGCGGCAACGTTGGAGCGAGCTGCTCGGTTTCGCCACAGCCCGATGGAAGACCATTCTGGCGGCCACCCTTGGGCCACCCTTGCTGGGCACGGTGCTCGTGGCGCTGCTGTCCGCCGCGGGGTGGTTGCTCCTCGGGTTCGATGGTGTGCGGGTGGTGGGGGCGCTGCTGCTTCCGGTCTTTTTGGCGGCTGGGACGATCATCGCGCTGCTTCTCGGGGGGTATGTGCTCGGGGGAGCGATGATCATCCCGGGTATATCGTGTGATGATGCCGACGCTTTCGATGCGGTACAGCGCGCGTACGCGCTGCTCTTCGCTCGACCGCTCCTCGCGCTGGTTTATGGCGTGATCGTCGGGGCGACGTCACTGCTGGGGTTCGCGTTCGTTGCGGCTCTTGCTGTCTTCACTCTGACCGTGGTCGCTCGGCTCACAGGAACACCCCTCGACATCGCAGGGGTTAGCCCAACCGATGCTCAAGGCGCGGCCGGGCCGGTGATCGCGTTCTATGTCTCCGTAGTGCGACTGATGGTCGGGGCGTATGGCCTCGCCACGATCTGCTCGGGGGCGACGCTCTTCTTTCTCGTGATGCGTCAGCGTGTGGACGGGCAGGATGTTTCGGAACTCGTCCTGCGTTCGGAGGACCGCCCTTGACCAGCGGCTGGCTGTCTTTGAGTCCGCACGTCCACAGAGCGATCGCGGGTGCGCTGGCGGAGGCGGGGGTGGCGGAACTCAAAATCGAAGGGCCTGGTGGTCCGGCGGAAACGCTCCGTTCTCGTCTGACTGATCTGCCCGGGGTGCTTGCCGGGGCGCCGCCGGGCACGGTACTGACGTCGATCAGCTTGGGGTTTCGCATGGTTCTCGCCCCTTCGGGGTGGGATTATTCGACGACGGATCCGGACCTCGCTTCGGCGTTGTTGGCGATCGATGACGGCCGTGATGGAGCGGTCCGATACTGAGGACGTTCGTGCGAGCGCGGAAGCGCCCGTTCAGACGGCCCGCTATTCA
>JBQTIJ010000148.1:0-12065 GCA_052388255.1 Phycisphaerales bacterium | reverse complement strand
GCAGCGCCCGCGGCTGGAGCCCACCGGTCGAAGGTGTCACCAGCGCGGCGGGTGCAGGCGCGGGCGCAGGGGTGGGGGAAGGGGACGCAGTCGGGCTGGCCGGTGGCTGGGCCGCGAGAACAAGGGCAAGGATGGCGAAGGGGACGCCGACCATGGGGGGATGGTATTGCGGGCGTGGGGAGTGGCGAACGCCGGGCAGCGCGGGCGGGCCGTATCCTCGCACATGCTCCGTCAGATTCCGAGAGTGACCGTCGATAAAGTGGCCGCGGAGGCGCGGGCGGCGTCGTTTACCAAGCGGTCGCTCAAGAGCACCACCAAGGCGAGCGGCCTGCGGCTGGCGCTGTCGATGGTTGATCTGACAACGCTCGAAGGGAAGGACACGCCAGAGAAGGTGCGGTCACTCTGCCGCAAGGCCGTGGCCCCCGGCGATGGGATGCGCGGCCTCGATGATCTTCCCTCCGTGGCGGCGGTCTGCGTGTATCCCACGATGGTGAGCGCGGCCCGCAAGGAGCTTGATGCGCAGGGGGAGCGCGGGCGGGGTGTGAAGGTCGCGGCCGTGGCGACGGGGTTCCCCAGCGGGCAATATCCCCTGAAAGTGCGGCTTGATGACACGCGCCGGGCCATCGACGCGGGCGCGGATGAGATCGACATGGTGATCAGCCGCGGCGCGATGCTCGAGGGGGATGAGGCACGGGTGTATGCGGAGGTGGCGGCCCTGAGCGAACTCTGCCTCGCTTCGGCCAACCACACCCACCTGAAGGTCATCCTCGAAACGGGCGAACTTGAGACACTCGACACGGTTCGACGGGCAAGCGACATCGCCATCAGCGCGATGCACGAGACGGGGCTTCTTAAGACACCCGGGGCAGGGTTCATCAAGACATCCACGGGCAAGGTTGAGCCAGCCGCGACCATGCCCGTCACGCTCGTGATGCTGGAGGCGATCCGCGATCACCACCTGAAGACCGGCGAAAGGGTGGGGATGAAGCCGGCGGGAGGAATCCGCACCGCCAAGCAGGCCCTGCACTACCTCGTGATGGTGAAGGAGACGCTGGGGGTCTTCGATCAGGGGGCGTGGATGAAGCCGGGGCTCTTCCGCTTCGGGGCCTCGGCCCTCGTCAACGACCTACTGCGTCAGATGCTCTGGATGAGCGCGGGCCGGTACGCCTCGCGGTATGACTTTGCGGAGGCCTGAGCGGCCCGCGCTGTGCGTTCAGTTCGCTGGTGCAACCATCGCCCCGGCGGGGATCTCGCGCCCGGCTACGAAGGCGCGCCAGGGCATGGGCTTTTTGCCCGGTGGTTGGACCTCAAGAAGTTCGATGGCTCCACCACCGGCGCAGGCGATGGTGCCAGCGCGCTGATCGATGAGGGTGCCCGGGGCCGCGGCGGTCGCAAGGGCCGAAGGCCCGGCACGGAGGAGCCGCAGAGGGATGCCCGCGAGCACCGCATCCACGCCGGGCCAGGGGGAGAGGCCGTTGATGCGGGCTCGGGCGGCCGGGGCGAGGAGGGTGAGGTCGATGCGTGCATCGGCCCGACTGAGTTTGCGGGCCTTGGTCACGAGCGCCTCATCCTGCGGCTGCCCGAACGTTGCGGCGGGCTCGCGCACCAGGCGCGAGAGAACGCTGAGCAGAAGGCCCGGTCCGTCACCGCTGAGGAGGTCGTGCAGTTCCGCGGCCGTCACGGTGGGTGAGATGGCGCGTGTGGTGTGCCCAAGCATCAGGCCCGCGTCCATGCGCTGGGCGAGCGTGATGATGGTGTTGCCCGACTCGGCATCGCCGGCGAGGATGGCGGCGTTGATGGGAGCCGCGCCGCGCCAGCGGGGGAGGAGCGAGGCATGGAGGTTGACGGCGGGGATGCCATCAAGAAGCGGCGGGGAGAGTTTCTGGCCAAAGGCGATAACGACCCATGCGTCGGCTCTGCGGGCCCGCAGATCGGCCGTGAGAGCGGGTTCGTTCACGTCCTGAGCCCGGATGAGGGGCGTGGCGGGGAGGTGATTGAGCGCGAAAGCGCTGACGGGTGTGGGCGTGAGCCCCTGCCCGCGCCCGGCGGGGCGATCGGGCTGCGAGACGATGGCGACGACCTCATGCCCGGAGCCCGGCGCGGCCAGCGCGGCGAGAGAAGGAACACCGAAGGCACCGGAACCAAGGAAGAGAATGCGCATGGGCGGGAGTTCGATCAGCCGCTCAGAGCGCGGACCTTGGAGCGGTTCTTGAGGCGGTCCATCTGCCCCATTTTGTCGAGGATCAGAATGCCGTCAAGGTGGTCGACCTCGTGCTGGTAACAGCGTGCAAGCAGGCCGGTGGCTCGATGTGTGAAGGTGACACCGTCAAGCCCCTGGGCCCGGATGGAGACCGTGGGCGGACGGTGTACGTTGCCTCGGATGTCGGGTAGCGAGAGACACCCTTCGTTGAACTTTTCGGGCGGGCCCTCAAAGTCGAAGAGCTGGGGGTTGATGTAGACAACGGGGCCCGTGGTCGCGTCGGGGAGTGCGCCGCCCGCCGGGTTCGCGCTGCGGCCTTCCTTCTCAGATTCTGGGACATGGGCCACGAACATGCGCCACGAGAGGCCCACCTGCGGCGCGGCGAGGCCGATGCCCTCCTCCTCGTGCATGAGTTCGATCATCCGCATGGCGACGGCCCGCACATGGTCGGTGATCTGCACAATGGGCAGGGCCCGGGCCCGGAGCACGGGCGCGGGAAAATGCACGACGCGGAGCGTGCTCGGCGGGAGGCCGGTGGCGGGTGGGGGGCCGGACATCGGCAGAGGGTAGAGAGGGCGCACCCGGGTCACTCCCAGCGCGTGAGGTGCCAGTTCTTCTTGCCGCGACGGAGGGCGAGCAGCCGGTCGTGGAGGAGGTGGGCGGGGGAGAGTCTGTCGGCGGGTGCGGCCTTCTTGCCGTTGACGCTGATCGAACCATCGGTCAGGGCCTGGCGCGCCTCGGACTTGCTTTTGCAGACCCCCGATTCGACGAGCAGGTCGAGCAGAGCGAGGCCCTCACCATCGAGACGGGCCTTTGGATGGGTGGTCGAGGGAGCAGCGGCAAAGACCTCGCTGAGCGTGTCGAGGGGAAGCCCGGCGACATCGCCCGAGAAGAGCGCGCCAGCCGCGGCCTCGGCCCGGTCGCGCTCCGCCTCACCATGGAGCATGGCAGTGAGGGCGCGAGCGAGGGCGCGGTGCGGGGCCCGGGCGCCGGGGTTGGAGGCATGCTCGGCGATGAGGGACTCGACCTCAGGGCGCGTGAGGAATGTGAGTTTCTTCAGAAGGGTTTCGATATCGGCATCGGCGGTGTTGAGGCAGAACTGGTAGAGCGCGAAGGGGCTGGTGCGGTCGGCGGTGAGCCAGACAGCGCCCGATTCGGTCTTGCCGTACTTGCCGCCATCGGCTTTGGTCAGGAGCGGGGTGGTGAGTCCGAAAGGGATGGTGGCGTTCGATTGGCGCAGTTCCGCTTGGTGGGTCTCCCAATCACCCTCGTGGGTGACCCGGAGCATGGACCAAATGAGATCCGACCCCGCGACGATGTTCCCCCACTGGTCGCTCGCCCCCATCTGGAGCGTGATGCCCAGGGTGCGGTGGAGGTGGGCGAAGTCGTAGGCCTGAAGGAGCATGTACGAGAACTCGGTGTACGAGATGCCCTGCTCGCGGTTGTTCAGGCGCTCGCGAACAGAGTCCTTCTGGATCATCATGTTCACGGAGAAGTGCTTGCCGATGTCGCGCAGGGCGTCGAGATACGTGAGCCCGGCGAGCCAGTCGAGGTTGTTGACGACGAGGGCGCGGCAGGGTGAGCCGTCGGAAAAATCAAGGATGCGCGAGAAGATCCGCATCTGCGAACGCACATTGGCGGCGACCTGTTCGCGCGTGCGAAGTTCGCGCTCAGCGGATTTGCCGGATGGGTCACCAATGAGGCCCGTGCCGCCCCCGGCAAGCACGACGGGTGTATGCCCGGCCCGCTGAAAATGGCCCAGCAGCATGATCGGGATGAGGTTGCCAATTGTGAGCGAATCGCTCGTGGGGTCAAAGCCCACATACGCCTTGCGCGACCCGCCGCTGAGGTGGGCGTCAAGCCCGGGGAGGTCGGTCGATTGGTGGATGAACCCGCGCCACTCAAGCTCGCGCAGGAAGGGTGATCGGAACGTCATAGGTGATTATTGGGCCCCGCGCACGCGCCCCAGCGCCAGCGTCCCGCCGCTCAGATGCCGTCGCCGACGCCCACGCAAAGCCCCGACTCCACCACCGTGGCCTTTGCGAAGCGGTAGGTATTCATCTGCTGGATCGGCGGCGAATAGATGTGCATGGTCACCAGGTCGCGTCCGCGCGGCTGCATGTTGGCCACAAGGTGAATGTCCGCATCATCAGCGGCGCAGATGTACCCCGGCGGCATCGTGGTAGTGGCGACAGGGCAGACAAGCCCGGAGCCCGTGACACTGAAGCGGATCTCAGTCCCCGAGCCCTCGACGACCTTGAAGGCACAGGAGACGCCCTGGTGATCATGGATGGGGGTGCAGTCGCCGCTCCGCCAGCAGAGGGCGAGGAGCTCGTAATGGTCGGTTCGCGAGATGGTGTTGCGTCGATACCCGGCCTCGCCGAAGTGGCACGCCGGGGAGAGATCATGCGGCGTGACCTCGGTGGTGGCGAGGAGCCGTTCCAGAACCCTCAGATCCGCCCGGCCGGTCAGCCCGTCGAGATACTCGATGAGCGCGGCCAGTTTGGGGAAGCGTTCGATCGCGTCGTGGGCCGGTGGACACGGGGACATGGGGGCGTTGCTCCGGCGGCACCAGCCGCGGGAAAAGCATACCCCGCAGGCGAGAGGCGGACACGCGGTTATGGGCGGTGCGGCGCAATCATGACAGAGCATCGCGCTCGGCGCGCAAGGCCCGTGCGAGGTATTCGTACTGCTCGATGGTGTTGTACGGGGCCGCGCTGATGCGCACATGGCGCTCGGGAGGGGCGGGGAAGGGGATGACGGGGACCTGGATGTGATGGCGGTCGATCAGGCGGTCCTGGAGCGCATCGTGGTGGAGGGTGGGGACCTGTTCATGGTCTCGGCGCGGGTGGATACGCACCGCGGCCATGCAGCCGAGCATCTCGTCGGGTGCGACGGGCGGCGTCCCCATCGCGCGGCAGAGGAGGTCACGCCCCGCGAGGGCAAGGGCCCGATTGCGCGACATCAGGCCAGACCACGCCTCGTGCGGTGTCTGCGCGTTCACGCCGAGGGCCCGGGCGAGGTCAACGCCAAAGCGAAGCGCGGCCGGGGTGGCGATCCAGGGTGAGTAATCGAGCGAACCGATGTAGTCAAACTCCAGCCGGAAGCGCGAGCGATTCGGGCGCGTGGCGTTGGCGCCATGGCTCACGATGAGAGGGTGGATGCGCGGCTGCAGGTCGCGACGGACATACAAGAACGCGGAGCCCTTGGGGGCGCAGAGCCACTTGTGAAAGTTGCCGGTGTAGTAGCCGCAGCCGATCGACCGGACGTTGAGCGGCAGGAAGGCCGGTGCATGGGCCCCATCGACCAGCGTCTCCACCCCTCGGGCCGCGGCTGCCCGCACGATCCGCTCGACGGGGAGGATCAACCCGGTGGGGCTCGTGATGTGGGAAAGCAGAAGCAGGCGGGTACGGCTGGTGATGGCGCTAAGGAGCGCGTGCTCATACTCGACCGGGGAGGCGACAGGGAAGGGGAGCGCGGGCGCGACGACGGTGGCACCCCAGCGGGCCGCGGCGGTGCGCAGGGCGTTGGAGCAGGCGTTGTATTCGTGCGTGCTGGTGAGGATCTCATCACCCGGCGCGAAGCGCAGGGCGTTCACCACGGTGTTGACGGCGGCGGTGGCGTTGGCGGCGAAGGAGAAGTCTTCAGGATCACAGCCGACAAACGGGGCAAGGAGGGCGCGGGCTTCATCGAGCAGGGGTTCAAGGTCCTCGACGAAGAACCGAATGGGCTCGCGCTCCATGCGGGCCCGGATGCGCTCCTGCTCGGCCCGCACGGCCAGGGGTGTCGAGCCGAAGGAGCCGTGGTTCAGGAAGCAGAGCGCAGGGTCAAGCCCGAACTCGGCGATGACCGGGTGCGGGGGCGGGATCGGGCCAAGCGGGGGCGCGGTGGAAGTGGGCACGGGGGATTGAACGGACCGTGGGCCGTGGAGGCAAACGGACCCGTGATTCTGCCTCGGGGCCGATCCGCGGGTGTGCTGGTTCGGGGCGTGTGGCCGTGGCTCAGACGCGGGTGGCGTTGAAGGTCTTGGGGTCAAAGGCCCATGACCCGCCCTCCCAGAGGCAACGGGTCGCGAGATCGACCACCACCATGACCTTGAGACCAAAGTCCACGTTCGACTCCGGCTGGGTCCGGGTGCGGATGCACTGGAGCCAGTTGCGGCGGTGACGATCCTGATCGTCGCCGATGTTTTCGATCTTGGGCTTCTGCTCCTCGGCCTCCTCGGCGTAGGGCTTCTGCGGGGTGAACCGGAGTGAACCGTCGTTGACCTCGATGTTCCCCTTGGTGCCGCGGATCATGGGCGTCAGGCCGGTGTCGTTGTTGGTGGCACCGATGACGACCATCTGGTGACCCGTCTCGAACTCGGCGAGGATGTTGACGGTGTCGTGGTTCTCCATCGTCTTGTCGAGGATGTGCGAACCGCTCGCGGTCACGCGGACCGGCCACCCCTGGTCCATGGCCATCATGAGGGGGGTCATGACGTGGACGAGCAGGTCGCCGATGATGCCGGTGGAGGTCTTCTTGTAGCGGCGCCAGCGATTGAGGAGATAGGGATCCCACGGGAGTTTGCCGAGGGGGCCGCACCAGGCGTCCCAGTCGACGTCCTTGCCGGGCTGCCACTTCTCATCGACGTTGTAGTAGTTCCACTCACCCTTGGGGGAGTTGCGGCAGTAGCTTGACTGGCTGCACGTCGGCACGCCAATGAGGCCGGACTTGATCATCTCGCGGGCCTTGTGATAGGCCGGGAGCGCCATCTTCTGCGTTCCGACCTGCAGGATCATGTCGGGGTTATTGCGGACAATGCGGTTGAGCCGGACGGCCTCGTCCAGCCGCAGCGTCATGGGCTTTTCGCAGTAGACGTCCTTGCCGGCAAGGATCGCATCGATGGCGTGCTGAGCATGCCAGTGCTCCGGGCTGGCGATGAGCACGGCGTGGATGTCCGGGCGCTTCAGCAGTTCGCGGTGGTCCGCATACGCCGTGCACTCCACATCCTTCTGCCAATCGGTCGTGAGCTTCTTGTGGGCGTTGTTCAGGTTCTGCTTCCAAGGATCCGCCACGGCCACAAGCTGCACGCCGCCGTCCTTCTTGCCGATGCTCGCGAACGCGCTGCAGTGGCCCGTGCCCATGCCGCCGGTGCCGATCACCGCCATGCGTATGGGATCACCCTCCTTGAGCGGGGTGCGCGGAGCGGCCTTGGGGAGCGCCTCGTCCTTCACCTGCGCCGAGTTCTGCGCAGGGCGCGAGCCCGCCGCGGCGGCCGCGCCCACGGCGCCAAGCGCGATGGTGGCACCCGTCGCGGTCAAGAACTGGCGGCGCGAGGGGTTCAGGTCCGCTGTGAGGTCCGTGGGATGGGGGGTGTTCATGGGTTGGGGCCTTGATGCAGAGCAGGTGATACCCGGGGCACGCCCCGAGCGGTGCAGGCACGCATGAGAACGTACCCGAGAATCGAGCCGGGCACAAGGGGGAAAGACCCGAAGGCCCGTCATCAGGGGAATAGAGCCCGGGGTTTTGCCGGGCGCGGTCGGGGCGAGCACAAACCGGTACGATCGCCCGGGCGGGCCGTTCGCCCCCAAGGGAGCCCCGACCATGCCCGACGCCGCGACCTCCGCCCCTTCCCGGCCCGCCCGACCCGTGACGCTCTTCACCGGCCAATGGGCGGACTTGCCCCTCGAGGAACTGGCGAAGATGGCCGCGGCTTGGGGGTATGACGGGCTGGAACTTGCCTGCTGGGGGGACCACTTTGACGTGGCCCGGGCCAATGCCGAGGCGGGATATTGCGCCGGGCGGCATGAGCTGCTTTCGCGCCACGGGCTGAAGGTGTGGGCGATCAGCAGCCACCTTGTGGGGCAGTGCGTCTGTGACCCCATCGACACGCGGCACAAAGCGATTCTCCCCGCGCGGGTGTGGGGTGATGGTGACCCGGAGGGTGTCCGCCAGCGCGCCGCGGCGGAGATGATCGCCACGGCCAAAGCCGCGGCCCGCCTGGGGGTGAAGGTGGTGAACGGGTTCACGGGGTCGTCGGTCTGGCACATGCTGTACGCCTTTCCGCCCACGAGCAGCGCGGATATTGACCGTGGGTTCGCCGACTTCGCGTCAAGATGGAACCCGATCTTCGATGCGTTCGACACGGCGGGCGTGCGGTTTGCGCTCGAGGTTCACCCGACAGAGATCGCCTTTGACATCCACACCGCAGCGCGTGCTCTGCGGGCGGTGGGCGGGCGAACGGCCTTCGGGTTCAATTTTGATCCCTCGCACCTCATCTGGCAGGGGATTGATCCGGCGAAGTTCATCGATGAGTTTCCCGACCGGATCTATCACTGCCATGTGAAGGATGCCCAGCGGACCCTCGATGGGCGCAGCGGGATCCTCGCATCGCACCTCTCTTTCGGCGATGCCCGACGGGGGTGGGATTTCCGCTCACCGGGCCGGGGCGAGGTGCGCTTTGAGGAGATGGTGCGGGCCCTGAACCGCGCGGGGTATGCCGGGCCTCTGAGCGTGGAATGGGAGGACAGCGGCATGGACCGGCGTCATGGCGCGCGCGAAGCGTGCGAGTTTGTGCGCCGGCTCGACTTTGCCCCCGCGGGCGGAGCGTTCGACGCGGCGTTCGAGAAGCGCGGCTGATCAGCCCGCGGGTTCATCAAGGAGGCGCTGCACCGTTTCGCGCAAATGGGCAAGGCCCTCATCGGGCCCGAGGGCAAGAAGCGTTTCGGGGGCGATGGGCTCACCGATGTTGACGCTCAGGCGGTGGCCGCCGAAGAGGCGTGGCAACTTGGTCCCCCGGGGCCACGCGGCATGTGCCCCGCGCACCGCAACAGGAAGGACCGGGCAGCGGGACCGTGAGAGGAGCAGCCAGACGCCTCGCTTGAAGGGCTGGAGCGTGCCATCGGGTGATCGGGTGCCCTCTGGAAAGATCAGCACAGCCCGCCCAAGAGCGAGCTGCTCGATGGCCGTGCGGATCGCGCCGGTGTCGGAGGTGCCCTCCTTGATGGGCACCGAGTTGAGCATGCGGATGAACCAACCAAAGAGCGGGTTCTTGAAGAGCGAGGCCCGGGCGATGTAGTTCAGGTGTCGCGGCAGGACGGTGCCGACCATCTCCGCATCAAGGTGGGACTGGTGGTTGACAGCGACGATGACAGGGCCGGAGCCCGGCATGTGCTGAGTGCCCGTGGCGCGGAGGCGAAAGAAGATCCTGAGCCCGAGCCAGGCGGCGTGCTGGACGACCGAGTAGAAACCGATGGCCCCGATGCTGCGCCCGGGGTTCTTGGCGCGGATGGCGGCGAGCATCAACGCGGGCCGCCGGATGGTGCGGGCCCAAGCCCGGGGACGCGGATGCGCACGACCTGCTCAAGTTGCTCGACCACCTGTTCGAAGGTCAGGTGCGAGGTGTCCACGACGTACGCATCCCGGGGGCAGACCAGGGGGCCGACGGGCTTGGACTTATCGACCTGATCGCGCTGGGTGATCTCGTCAAGGAGTTGGGCTTCGTCCGCTTCGGCACCGCCGCTGCGGATCTGATCAGCCCGGCGAGCGGCCCGGACCCGGGCGGAGGCATCAAGGTAGAACTTCACATCAGCATCCGGGAAGACGACCGAGCCCTGGTCACGCCCCTCGGTGACCAGGCGGGGGTGCTGGGCCCCGATGATGCGCTGCTTGGCGACCATGTGCTCGCGCAGGCGCGGGATCGATGAAAGTGGCGCGACCTCGCGCGTCACATCGGGCTCGCGGATGCGCGATGCCAGCGAGCGGTACCCGTCGCGGGCCCCTGTCGAGACCTCAGGGGGGTCCTTCGACCAGTCAAAGTGAATGTCGGCCCGGGCGACGAGCTCGCAGACCGCCGGCGCATCGAGAAGGTTGATGCCCGCATCGATCGAGAGCGCGGTGGCGGCCCGGTACATGGCCCCAGTATCGAGAAAATCGACCCCCAACCGCCGCGCCAGCGATCGCGCGACGGAGGACTTGCCCGTGCCCGCGGGGCCGTCGATCGTGACGATCAGTCGGGGGCGACCATCATCGGCACGCTGAATCGGGCCAGGATGGGAGTCGGCGGCGGTCATCATCGCGCTTGGTTATCCCTTCTTGGAAGGGGAAGCGGCCTTGGAAGGTGCGGGCTTGGCGGGGGAGGGCCGGCCACTCTTGGGGGCCGGCTTGGCCTTGCGGCCCTGCGCCGCGCCGGCTGGCTTGGTTTCGGTCTTCGGCGTGTCGTCGTCAATCTCGTCTTCGCTCGCCTCAGCGCCGGGCTTGGCGGATGCGGCTGGGCCGCGCTTCCCGGGCAGGTCCCCCTCAGGTTCGGCCTCATCATCATCGATATCGATCGCCTGCACATCGGCTTCTTCGGGCTCGCCGATTGCCCCGATGGCCGCGAGGGCGGAGGCGAGATCGATGCCATCCTCAGGGTCGGGCGTTCCGCCGAGGACACCTTGGATGATCTTGCGGGCGTTGATCACCGCCTCCAGCGCGTCGCCCCGACCGGTGAAGTCGATCGCCAGCGACCCGTCAAAGCCCACGGCCTCGACCACGCTCACACAGTCGGCCAACCCGAGCGCCTTGGGGGCGGGCCCGGCGGTCTCGCTCGCGGGGGCATCTTTGCTCTTCTTGCCCCGGGGCTTGGGAGCCGCGGCTGCACCGGGGGTGGTCTTGGCGTCGCTATCAACAAGTTCGTTCACGCTGGCGAGCACTGTTGAGGCATATGGCACGAGCCGCCGCAGGTACCCCGCCGCGTCGCCGCTGCGGGCGGCGCTCGCAAAGTCGGGCAGTGTGCCGACACGGAACCCGCCGATCTTCTTCAGGAGCTCGGTCACGCGGTCGGGGTTGCTGGTCAGCCCGGGGGCGGAGCCGATGCAGACGTTGATATCCACCTTCTCGGCCTTGCGGATGATCGGCCGCAGGCGCTCAGAGACTTCGAGCATGAAGTCCTCATCATCGGGCGCGGTGATGCGCACGCAGATGCTGCTGCACCCCAGCCACTGCCCGGCCTGCACGATCCGGCGCAGGCGTTCCTCAGAGGCGACGGCCTTGGCCTCATCCTCAAGGGGGAGCGGTGCGGGTTCGATGAGCGCGAGGCAGGGGCAGCCGACTTTGTCGGCATTGAGGACGATCCGAGCGAGCAGGTCACGATCGCACCCGGCAAGCAGGGGCGTGGTCATGGCCATGCCGGAGCAACCGACCTCATTGCGGATGAACGCTGGCAGGTCGGTCACATCCATGAGGCCGGCGGCGGAACTCCCACCCTTGATCGGGCGGATCCGGCCGGCGAACGAACTGGCGCACACGGTAAGGAGCATGGTGTGAGGCGCAGCCACAACCTGCGCGCTCGCCTCGGGCCAAGATTATGCCGCCATGCCGCGAGCGTCCGGGAGGGGGCCCGGGGGGCGCCGCTACCCTCCGCCACCATGAGCCGACGCGTGCTGCTGCTGGTGAATCGCGCCAAGCCCGATGTGATGAGTGCGCTGCCGCAGATCCGCAGCACAATCGAAGGGGCGGGTGGCCGCATCGCCGGCGAACTTGAGGCCATCGCCAACCACCCCATCGCCGATGCCGAGGGGGCCGACATGGTGGTCGTGCTCGGCGGCGACGGAACCCTCATCACCCAGGCCCGTCGCTGCATCGGGCTCGGGCTCCCCATGCTCGGGGTCAACTTCGGGAAACTCGGGTTTCTTGTTGAGTACGACCTCGCCGCGCTGCGCTCCCAGGCACGGGCCCTCTTTGACGGCACCCCCCTCCCCACGCTGGAGCGATCGATGATCGCCGTCACGGTCGAGCGGGGGGAGGATGGCCAGCGCGTCGCCGTGCAGGGGAACGCCAGCCACGTCCCCAACCTTGGGCTCAACGACGCCGTTATCACCGCCGGGCCACCCTTCCGCATGAT
>JBQTIJ010000147.1:0-2437 GCA_052388255.1 Phycisphaerales bacterium | reverse complement strand
GCTCGCGCGCCCACCGGAGCTTGGGGAGCGTGCCGCCCGGCTGGGCTGCGTTGCCGCCCCGGAGCACTGCGCCCGCCCGCCCACCAAAGGCACGTTCGATGGTGGCGCACTCCGCGATGGTGCGCTGATCGTTCCAGAGCAGCGCGGGGCGCACGGGAGCACCGGCGGCATCGAGGAGCACGCTGCCGTGCATCTGCCCGCTGAAGCCGACGGCACGAACATGGTCTGCGGGGCCCGGGCCGAGAAGTTCGCGGAGGCACGTCTGAGTCGCCCGCCACCAGTCGAGCGGGTCTTGCTCGCTCCACCCCGCCCGGGGCTGGCTGAGGGGATACGCCTGCACTGCGCTCCGCTTTACCCGGCCCGATTCGTCAACCGCCACGGCTTTCGCGGCGGAAGTTCCGATGTCGATACCGATCAGGAGTTCGCTCATGGGGTGGGTCCCCCGGAGGCGGACGGAGGACTTTGGCCAAGCCGGAGCAGATGGTCCTGGAGAATGGCGGCGGCGGCGAGGGCATCGCGTCGCTGCTTTTTCTGGCCGTGGGTGAGGCCGGTTTGGTTCATCTGCCAGTCGGCACGAACGGTCGAGAGGCGCTCATCCTCGAAGACGATCGCAAGGGCCGGACAGAGCGCGGCAAGGCGGGCGGCAAAGGCGCGGACGATGCGGGCCCGTGGGCCTTCGGTTCCGTCCATGTTCAGCGGCAGCCCGAAGACGGCTGCGGCGGCACCTTGCTCGGAGGTTGCCCGGGAGAGGGCCCGAAGGAGTTCGCCCCCGTTGTCAGCCGCGATGGGAATCTCAAGCACCCCGACGGGACCGGCGAGACGGGTGACGGTGTCCCCCGCGGCCAGGCCGGTCCGCTTGTCACCAAGGTCGATGGCGATCAGCCGCATGCGAGCGTGAAGGTATCCACCCGGGGTGAAAAGAGAATCCGCTGGTCACAGGTTTCCCCGTGGCCAGCGGCAGGAGTCATCCCATCTGTGCAGCGGGCCTGGGGCGTCAACACCGGGCCCGGTTGGTGCGAATCGATGGTCTTCGACAGGGGTCGATGGTGGCGCGCATCAGCACGCCTCTGGTCACTCGTTCTCACCCTCGGTCTCTTCGCCGGTGGCCTCGCCGCCAGCGTCGTCGGTGGGGTTGGCTTCCTTCTCGAGCAGTTTGCGGAGGTAGGCGTTCTCGCGCCGTGTCGCTTCAAGATCAAAGAGCACGTACTTGATCGAGAGCCGCAGGTAGTCGAGCGACTCCTGCAGGTCGGTCACGGTCTTCTTCATGCGCTCGTGGCGGTCGGTGGTCTCCTCGGCCAGCTTGGTCAGGGTTTCTTTCTTCTCCTCGCTGATGCCGCCGATCTGCTTGATCAGGTCACCGAGTTTGCTCTGGAAGTCCTGCTCGTCCATGGGTGTGCTCCCTTTCTCTTGCTTTTTGTGACTCCCCCGCGGCGAAGCCCGCGAGACACCAGAGCATGAAACAACCACCGGGCCAGCCGGGAGCGGTCCGGCGTGCCACGGGCCGAATGGGCCATAAGAACGCCCCCGGGAGGGCGTTGCGCGTGTTTGTGGGTTGGAGGTTCGGGAACGGGCCTACGCGAGCAGGGTCCGTCTGTAACGACTGTTGCCCAGCGTCAACGCAGCGCGTCCAGCCGCTTCAACAACTGCTGCGCTCCGCGCGGGGCGTTGCGGCCGATCTGTGCGAGGAGGGCAGGGTCGTTGCGTTTGAACTCAAAGATCATCTTCTTGAACTGCTCGTCGCGGAGCATCACCCAGCGCTTGAAGAGCTCCTCAAGCTCGTGGCGGTTGAAGCGGGTCATGGGGTCGCGCAGCCCGGATTGCATGATGGCCCACTCGAGGAGCGACCCGCCCTGGTCTGAGAACCTGTACAGGGCGCACATCGCTTCAATCCGGGCCTTGGGCGTCGTGAAAGGATCCGTGGCGTTTTCGGGGATCTTGAGCATCAACTCCTTGGGCGAAGGACCAAGGGGCTTCATGAGCGGGTCGTCGCTGAAAGCCGCTTCGGGCATGGTGTGGAGGGGCATCTCGCTCTCTGCCCGAAGGTCCGCCAGGGCCGTGCTGATGGTCTTGATGCCGACTTTGTCAAAGCGGATGACGAGCTTCTGGCAGACACGGCCCTCGTAGGAGTCCTTCTGAACGGAGGTGACCACCCCAGACCCCCACTCCGGACGGCCGGCATGGACGAGGCGATCGCCGAACGACCACTGGCGGACCAGCATGTTCATGTTCCTTTGACCATACCCAACGGACGCCAAGCGACCGATGGCCCTTCTTGCGCGACATCCTGAGAGCAACCTGGATGCTCTGGACGTCTGGTGTGTAGATCCGTCGCGAGCAAGAGCTCGGCGCGTGTCCGGCGGCCACGAGGGGTTCCGAACGGGGCCGGACGAGGGATTGGCAGACCCCGTGCCCGGCCGGGTTGGCCTCAGCCACCGAC
>JBQTIJ010000146.1:0-1905 GCA_052388255.1 Phycisphaerales bacterium | reverse complement strand
CAAATCCGTTGAGGCCAAGGGTATTCAGGGAAGGGGCGGTGTACCAGCGGCCGCGGTGGGCTCACAGTGCTCCAGTATGTTCTACGAACGGATGGTGAACCGAGGGGCTTGATTGGTGTCGAATGGTCGCGGTGTTTCCCCTGGGCTGCCCAAGCGCGGAACCGTCGATTCGCTCCAGAACCCCCCATTCGCTCCACCAATCCGAGCCCGATTCGAGCCGAGCGGCCAACCACTTCATCCGAACTTGCCTTAAAAGTAAGCAGTCCCAGCAAGGTTCGGAAAGGGTCAACGGAATAACGATGGGGGTCGGCCAGGACGCAGGGGGGGACTACACGACCTCCACGTGGGCTGGCCGCCCAAGACGCAGCGAGGTCGATGCTCATTGTGACCATGGTGCCGTTCGTTGGTCGCGCGCTTATGCCACAGAGAGGAGGAGTGGATCCGACTTTGAGCGCTCTGTGCGGCGGGAGTAGCCCTTGACGTACGGAACCTCGAACGTTGCGTCCGACTGATTACCCCAGGCCTGCCAACCTCGTCTGACTTGTCGGGCAAAAAGTTCAAGATACGGTCCGGGGCTGCAATCCTCGATCACGTCGTAGAGTTCGTCCGGCTTGCGGCTGTGCTCGCGTTTTCGCGTCACGACGATATTCGCTTGCCGCCTACCCGGCGCGAGAGTCCGGTTGTTCTTGCCGCGGATGCCGAAGAGGATAATCTCGGTGACGTTCCGGAAGTAGAAGCCGACGCCCCGTCGATCCGGACCGCCGTCTTGCCGCACTTTGTACCAGATGAGATTTGACTTGTACGTGAAGCCCCACCGCCGCATGACTTCCAGGCCATCGAGAATCAGGGCATTAGGAACCCAGAGGTATAGGTGTGATCGTGGAGCGGCCACCTGTGCCACCGGCAGCGACATAATGTCCTCAACCGTCATTGTGGAGTAGCGACTCAGTCGACGGTGCTCCGGCGCCATCTTGCCCGTGCGGTTCTGAAACCGCCACGGAGGGTCTGCGAGAATCGTCGAAAACCGACGATCGGAGAGCTCTAAAATCTCGCGTGCGGCGACGTCCCCCTCGAGGGAGGTCTTGAGTTCATTCTTTCGCTTCATCTATGCACTCCGCTTTGATGCCAATTACGAGCAACGGGCATCCGCCACCACCGCCGCCCTCAACGCGAGGAAGCAGTTTGTCCATCCATGTAGTCGATCGTCCGAACTTGTCCCACACGTCCTTGCCGAGTTCACGAATGATAGGGACAAGCGACTGTGACTTGGTGATTACGATGCCGACACTGATAGCGCGGAGGTCGAAGAGAAGACGAAAGTTGTTCAGATCTCGGTCGAAGAAAGGGTCCTTGTTGTTCCATTCGATCTCAAGCGCTACCCGCCCCTTGAAACAGTCCACCTCGTGCGTTGGACTGGCCATCTCCGCGTCGTCCACTCTAATGCTGGTCTGGAACTGCTTGTACGCCCAGCCGCGCGTCAGAAAACCGCGCTCGTCGAACCGCTTCGTGATGTCGGACTTGTTCCCACCGGGGTCCGTGAAGTCGCTTCGCGTCAGCCGGAATGCACGCAGAACATGCACCACATCGTCGAACTGTTCCGGAAAGTCGGTATTGAGAATAGAAGATGCGTGTTTCCATTCGAGTAGCTCGAACTTTCGCCGAACATCCTCAGGAAAAACGTTCAATGCCACGCAGATAGCCTTTCTGTAGTGCCGAAAGGTAGCACATCTCCAGCGGAGTTGCAGGGGTACCCTTTGGTGTGTGGGGGTGTTCGGCGGACGGGCTGCAATGCAGTACAGGCGGCCAAGTCGACCGCCGCTCCGGAGTCTGTTGGCACTATCCTGTTTCCCGGTCCCTGGTCGAGGGCCAACGAGAGTGCCCTCAGACCCTAGCGGGGTCGCTGAT
>JBQTIJ010000145.1:0-3492 GCA_052388255.1 Phycisphaerales bacterium | reverse complement strand
GTACCCGCCCAGTCCCCGAGCGCACGCCCATCCCCCGGCCACCCCCCAGCCCCCCCGGCCCACCCAGCCCCCCGCGCTCACCGCGCCTTGCTCACCGTCCGCTGCTCGATCCGCTTCACGCTCGTGGTCTTCACGATCCGGTTCACATAACTCCCCGGCGTGTGCACAAGGTCCGCGTCGATCGTCCCCTCCGGCACGATCTCCTCCACCTCCGCGATCACAAACTCCGCCGCCGTCGCCATCATGGGGTTGAAGTTCCGCGCCGTCTTGTTGTACACCAAGTTGCCAAAAGTGTCCGCCTTCGCCGCCTTCACGAGAGCGAGGTCGGCGTAGAGGCCCGTCTCCAGCAGAAACTCGCGCTCCCCCGACCCCGTCACGCGGTGCTGCTGCCCTCCCCGCGTGTGCATCGGCCGCGCGTATCGACGCAGTTCCTTCCCATCCGCCACCGGCGAGCCCACCCCCGTCGCCGTAAAGAACGCCGGAATCCCCGCACCCCCCGCCCGGATTCGTTCCGCCAGTGTCCCCTGCGGGTTGAACTCAATCTCCAGTTCCTTCGCCAGAAACTGCCGCTCAAACTCCGCGTTCTCCCCCACATAACTGGAAATCATCTTGCGGATCTGCCGCGTCTTGAGCAGCAGCCCCAGCCCCCAGTCGTCCACCCCCGCGTTGTTGCTGATGCACGTCAGCCCCTTCACCCCGCTGTCCCGCAGCGCGACGATCAGGTGCTCCGGAATCCCGCAGAGCCCAAACCCGCCCACCATCACCGTGATGTCGTCGCGCAGCACCCCCCGCTCGCGAAGCCCATTCAGCGCATCAACCGCCGTCGCAAAGACCTTGGATGCCATAGCCCGAGTGTACCACCGGCCCCGTGCACCGTCGTCGCGCCTGTGCGGCCTTCCCCGGCTTCCACTCGCTCCGTCCCTCGGTCCTCCTTGCGCGAACCGCCCCCTCTTCCTCCGCGTTTATCATCCTTCTTGAACCTCCCGCTCATCATCCCGTTCTCCCTCGCCGCTGGAGTCGAGAACCTCCCCCTCCTCACCACCATCGCCGCCGCCTTCGCCGCGGCGTGGGTGCTCGGCGTCCTCTCGCAGAAGCTTGGTCTCTCGCCCATCGTCGGGTATCTCGCCGCCGGGGTCGTCATCGGCCCCTACACCCCCGGGTTCGCCGGCGACGTGGCCCTCGCGCAGCAACTCGCGGAGGTGGGGGTCATCCTCCTCATGTTCGGGGTCGGGCTGCACTTCCACCTCAAGGACCTCCTCGCCGTTCGCAAGGTTGCCATCCCCGGGGCGCTCGGTCAGAGTCTGCTCGCCACCGCCGCCGCGGTCATCGTCTTCATGGCCCTTGGGTGGTCCCTCAAGACCGGCATCGTTCTCGGCATGGCGATGGCCGTCGCCAGCACCGTTGTCCTCCTGCGTGTGCTCATGGATCGGTCGATGCTCAACACCAGCCACGGCCACGTCGCCGTCGGTTGGCTCATCGTTGAAGACATTCTCACCGTCCTTCTCCTTGTCCTCATCCCTCTCTTTGCGGGTGAAGCCCCCGCCGCCATCCCCGCCGTTGACGGCGCCGCCGCCGGAAGCCCGCAGACAACAGGCGGGGCCCTGGTGGGCATCCTCTTGGCCCTTCTCAAACTCGTGGCCATGGTCCTCGTGATCTTCGTCGCCGGCGGCCGCGTCGTCCCTTATCTCCTCACGCTCGTCGCCAAACTGCGGTCGAGCGAACTCTTCACGCTCACGGTGCTCGTCCTCTCGGTCACCATCGCCGTCGGTGCCGCGGCCCTCTTCGGTGCTTCGGTCGCGCTCGGCGCGTTCCTCGCGGGCATGGTCGTCGCGCAGTCGGCCGTCAGCCACCAGGCCGCCGCCGATGCCCTCCCCATGCGACACGCCTTCGCCGTGCTCTTCTTTGTCTCGGTCGGAATGCTCTTTGACCCCGCGTTCGTGCTGCGCGAACCGCTCCTTGTCGCCGCGGGCCTCGCCGTGATCCTCGTGGTCAAGCCCCTCGCCGCTCTTGCCATTGTCGCGCTCTGCGGCTACCCCGTCCGCACCGCCCTCACGGTCGCCCTCGGCCTCGCCCAGATCGGTGAGTTCTCCTTCATCGTCGGCCAATCCGCCCTGCATTACCGGCTCATGCCCGAGGAGGGCATGCAGGTCCTTGTCGCGGGCGCCATGGCCTCGATCACCCTCAACCCCCTCCTCTTCCGCGCCATCGACAACATAGAGAACGCCCTCCGTCATCGCCCCCGGCTCTGGAACCTCCTGAACGCGCGCCACGCCCGCCGCGTCGGCACGCTGAACCAGCAAGGTGCCGCTCGCGCCGCCTCCGCTGGTAAGGAGCGTGCCCTCGCCATCATCGCTGGCTATGGCCCCGTAGGCCGCGTCGTCGATGCCATGCTCCGCGACGCGGGACTCGCCACCGTGATTGTCGATATGAACGTCGATACCGTCCGCACCCTCGCCGCCGAAGGCAGAACAGCCCTCTTTGGCGATGCCATGCAGCCCGCGATCCTCGAAGAAGCCGGGCTCGCCCGCGCCACCCACCTCGTCGTCACCCTCCCCGCACCCGACGGGCTCGCCACGCTTGTCCTCAGTGCCCGCCAGGTCAACCCAGCCGTTCACGTCATCGTGCGCACGCGCTACCTCTCCGAGGGAGATGCCCTCCGCGCCGCCGGCGCCTCACACGTCGTCTTTGAGGAAGGTGAGACCGGCATGGCGCTCGCTCGCCACGTCCTCGAACGCCGCGCCATCGAGCCCGCCCTCGCCGCGCAGCTCATCTCCGCCATCCGTCGCACCTGGAAAATGGACCCCGCCCCCCAACCAGCGCAGGCCCCTCCCGCCGCCGCTGGTCATTCATCGCTCGCCGGCCCCACCCCCTGACCCTCTCACGGCCGCCCACTCGCCCCCTCCGCCGGCTTCGTCGCTGGGGTGCTCCCTTTCGCGGGCTTGAGTTCCGTCTCAAAGAACTCCGCCACCCGCTTGAGGTGCTCCTCCCCTGCAAATCCGTGCCCCGCCCCTTTGACCACGTGCAGCGAAGCCCTGATCTCCGCCCCCTTCAGCAGTTCGAGCAGTTTCGTACTTTGTGTCAGCGGCACCAGCGGGTCCATGTCCCCGTGCATGATCAGCATCGGCGCGTCCCCTTTGTTCACATGCGTCACCGGGCTCGCCAGTCGCCACTTCTCCGCGCAGCTCGTCGCTGGGCACCCCAAGAACTGCTCCAGCATCCGCGCCCCCGCCGCCGCCGCCAATGGCCGATCGCGCTCGCTGATGTTCGATGGCATCAGCGCTGCCAGGTCCGTCGGGCCGAACCAGTTGCACACCGCCTGCACCGCACTCGATTGCTCAGCATTGCCCCCGACATCCCCCTCAAGCTCCTTCACCCCCGCCCCCACACCAAGCAGCGCGCAGAGAAGCCCCCCGGCCCAAGAGCCCCACACCCCGAACCGCTCGGGGTCAAAGTTGTACTTCTTCGCATACGCCCGCAAGAAAAGGATCGCCC
>JBQTIJ010000144.1:0-12713 GCA_052388255.1 Phycisphaerales bacterium | reverse complement strand
GGTGAGTTTGCGGAGGCCTTCGAGACGGATCATGGAGAGGGGGAAAGGAAGAGGGGGAGGGGGAGGGGGAAGGGGGGAGCGTGCATGCTATGGGGGCGGCGGTGGATGGAGGGTTAGCGGCGGAGACGTGGGGGCGCAGGGAGGCCACCAATGAAAACGCCCCGCAGGGCGGGGCGTGGTGGAGGAACGGTTGGGTGAAGGGTTGACCGCGCGATCGGGTCAGCGCGGGATCACGGATAGATGCCGCGGGTCTGGTAGACCTTGTTGATGTGCTCAAGGGCGGCGACGTAGGCGGCGACGCGCATGTCGCAGTTGTACTTCTGCCGGGCCTGAACGGTGCGGCGGGCGGCTTGGACCATGTGGCGGTTGAGTTCGCGGTCGACTTTTTCTTCGTCCCAGACGGTGCACGACTTGTTCTGGACCCACTCGAAGTAGCTGACGGTGACGCCGCCGGCGTTGGCGAGGATGGCGGGGATGACCTCGATGCCGCGGGAGTTGAGGACACGGTCGCCGGCGGGGGTTGTGGGGGCGTTGGCACCTTCGGCGATGACCTTGGCGTTGATCATCTTGGCCTCTTTGTCCTTGATCATCTGCTCAAGGGCGGCGGGGACAAGAACGTCCACGGGGGTCTGGTAGAACTCGTCGGTCGAGATCTTGGTGGCACCCTGGCCCTTCTTGCCGCCGGAGCCGGAGCCCGCGCCCTTCTCGAAGCCGCCGACGCCGCCGTTCTTGGTGACGTAGGTGGCGAGGGCGTGGCAGTCGAAGCCGTTGTCGTTGCGGATGCCGCCGGTGTGGTCCATGACGGCGACGCAGCGGGCCCCCATGTCGTGAAGGATGCGGGCGGTCCAGGAGCCGACGTTGCCGTAGCCGATGACGCTGAACTTCATGCCCTTGACGGCGATGCCGACTTCGGGGAGGAGTTCAACCAGAACGTCAACGACGCCCTGTCCGGTGGCCTTCTCGCGACCGAGGGAGCCGCCGATCTCGATGGGCTTGCCGGTGACGACGCGCATGGCGTCCCAGGTGCTGCGGTTGCTGTCGGTGAGGGAGTCGTAGGTGTCGGCGAACCAGGCCATGATCTGGGCGTTGGTGTTGACGTCAGGGGCGGGGATGTCGTAATCCGGGCCGATGGCGTGGCTGATGGCGGCGCAGAAGCGGCGGGTAACGCGCTCGAGCTCGCCACGGGAGAGGGTGCGGGGATCGCACTTGACGCCGCCTTTGCCGCCGCCGAAGGGCAGGCGCGTGAGGGCGGTCTTGAAGGTCATGAGAAGGGCGAGAGACTTGACGTCGTCGAGGTGGACGTGGGGATGAAATCTCAGACCGCCCTTGTATGGACCGCAGGCGTTGTTGTGCTGGACTCGATAGCCCTTGAAGAGCTTGAACTGGCCGTCATCCATGCGCACGGGGAAGTGCACCATGATCTCGTTCTTGGGCTGAGCGAGGATGAGCTGGATGGCGCGGGGGACGTTCATGAGCTCCGCGGCGGTGAGCATGACGTCGACGGTCTGCGTGTAGAGGTTGTCTGGATCGAGGGGGAGGCCGGCCTCGGTGAGCACGGGGCTCTTGAGGGTGCCCGTCAGCGCGCCGTTGCTTTGTTGTTTGCTCTTGCCGCTTTTGGTCAGGGTGGTGGACATGGGTGTGCTCAACGGGTGGAAGGCGCTGCGGGTCGCCCCGGCCCTCGAAAGGCCGGGGGTGGCTGATTGTGCCCCCCGGAAGCCGGCATCGCACGACGCCTTCATGGCCCGGCCGGGGGGAAGAGTCTCTCCCGCTCCGCGGCGGGTGAAGGCCGCGGGTCCGGGCCTGAACGCTATGCCGTGCAGAGGCCGTAGAGTTGCACTTGACTTTACCGGGCAAGGAATCAGAGCCGGGGGCTTCGGCGGGGTCCCAGGCGGGGCCGGAGGGTGGTGCGCCCACTGTGTTGATGGTGTGCGCGGACCTGACGTGGTCAACGCGGATCCGTTCGACGGCCGATGCGCTCGCGATCGCCACCCGGCCGGTGCGGTCGCTGGCGATGCTTGAGGCGCGGCTGGCGGATACCCGGGTGGCGGCGGTGATCATGGAGCTTGACGCCGGGGCGATTTGTCTTGAGGTGCTGGGCGCACTGAGGAGCGGCGGGCACGCGGCCCGGGGTGTTCCGGTGGTGGCGTTTGCGCCGCATGTCAACGTCGCGGCGATGAACGATGCGCTGGCGCGAGGGGCGACGAGTGTGCTGGCCCGGGGGGCGTTCTCAGCGCAACTACCCCAGATTCTCAGGGCCCTCGTGGCAGGTGAGCGGGTGGCGTCGCAGGTTGAGGACTGAGGGGGGCGGATTAGCGTTTGACGCCGCGGAACCAGCCGACGACCATGAGCACAAGGCCGCTGAGGAAGGTGGCGATGATGACGCCGCCGACCGCGCCCGCGCCGACACCGTACCACCAAGTGACGTTCTGGTTGACTCCGACAATCCCGCCGATCCCGGCCCCGATGAGGAGCCCGGCGACCACGACGACGGCTTGAATGACGTTGTCCTTCACCCGCAGCGAAGGGACCATGCCGACAGTGTCTGCGACGCGGTGATAGGGGTCGAGGGGATCGGGTGCCCGTTTCCCTCGTGGTGCGCCGATTGAGCCGGGAGTGGACGGTGAAGCGGGGAGCGTCGCAGGCCGCGGCACGGGCGTGGGGTTGGCCATAAGGGTGAGTGTACGCGAAGGGGGAATGACGATGGCACTTGGGAAGACCGGTGCAGGGAGGGTGCGAGTTTTGTTTGGATCATGGTTGGTTGGCGGGTATGATTGTGGGCGTCCGTGAATCGCCTGAACGCGGGCCGGGTTTGGCCCGAGAGGCGACGGAAACCCCCTTTCTCTTTTGGAGCATCCATGAAGAACCTTCTGAGCTGTCTTGTTGTGACCGGGATCGTCTGCTCGCCGTTCGCGTTTGCGCAGGACAAGAAGGCGGAGAAACCCGCCGCGCCCGCGGCTCCCAACGCGCAGGAGCCGGGGAAGAAGGAGATGCCGGCGATGCAGGACGACAAGGCCATGGAGGAGGCGATGGAGGCGGCCGCCAAGCCCGGGAAGTATCACGCGTGGCTGAAGGGGATGGAGGGGACGTGGACGTCGTCGATGAAGAACATGATGGACCCGACCAGCAAGGCGAGCGCTGGCGTTCAGAAGAACGAGATGGCGCTGGGCGGACGGTTCCTGCGGATGTCGATGGATTCGACCTTCATGGACAAGCCGTTCATGGGCACGGGCATGATCGGTTACAACAACGTTGAGAAGCAGTTTGAGGCCGTCTGGGTGGACACGATGGGGACGGGGATCAACATGTCCAAGGGCCAGGCGAGCGCGGACGGCAAGGTGCTGACGATGAAGGGCGAGATGACGATGCCCGATGGCTCGAAGACCAAGTACGAGGAGGTCACGACGATCGTCGGGAAGGATTCGTACAAGTTCGAGTGGAAGATGGATATGGGCGGGCAGATGGGCACGATGATGGAGATCACCTACACCCGTTCCAAGGACGCCGGGCATGGGCACGACGGCCACAAGCATGACGACATGAAGAAGGACGAGAAGGTCGGCAAATAAGCCCTCCTCTCGGACGGACAGATTGACCACAATGCGGCGGCACCGGCGAACCCGGTGCCGCCGTTGTTTTTGTCGCAGCCACAGGCGCGGGGCGTGACTTTCAGGTCGGAGTGCTACCTTGTGCCGTTCCTTTGGAGGCCTCCCATGAACATCGTCTATTTTCTGCTGATCGGGATCGTGGCCGGATTCCTCGCTGGACTTCTGACGAAGGGGCGCGGGTTCGGGATCGTGGGGAACCTGATCATCGGTGCGCTCGGTGCGCTGCTCGGTGGGTTCCTCTTTGGCCTGCTGGGCCTGACCACCACCAACCTGCTCGGGTCGCTCGTCTCTGCGACCGTCGGGGCGCTCGTGCTGCTCTTTCTCCTGAGTCTTGTGGCGAAGCGGAAGTGAAGGCCACAGGCGGGCGGGTGCGGCGGGGTGCGGGGCCTGCGGTCCCTACGATCGTGTGGTGACACCTGTGGTCGTGCAGAGCGGTGAGCCCGGTCCGCCGCGGACGCCAAGTTCGCGAGATGTTGATCGGATGGCGGCGGCGTCGGGGACGCTGGTGTGGTCTCTTTGGACCATCTTGGTGGTGCTGGTGGTGGTGTGGGTGGCGCTGGCGCTGATCAAGCACCGCATGGGCATGAATGCGCGGCCGCTCTCTGTGACAGGAGGGCCCGCGAAGGCAAAGCGGGCAACGGTGGCGAGCCCCTGGGCCGAGGCGGGTCGGCGGCTGGAGGTTGAACCGCTTGAGGATGGTGATGAGGACGGCGGGGCCGAGCGGCGGCGCGAAGGATGAACATGGGCCGACCGATGGCGGTGGTGACGGGTGCGTGCCGATCGCGGCGCGTGGGGGCGGCGATTGCTCGGGCGCTGGCGCGGGGTGGGTGTGACCTTGTGCTGACGCACCGGGATGAGCCGGGCCCGGAGCACGCGGAGGTTTTGCGAGAGGTCGCAGCGCTCGGTGCCACATGCCGATTGGAGCGGGTGGACCTCTCAGAGCCGGGGCGAGCGGAGGCGTGGGCGAGTGGTCTGGGGGCAGAACTCTCGCGCGTGGATGTGCTGGTGCACAATGCGTCGCTCTATGAGCCGACCCCATTGGCGACGGTGACGGGGGCGGAGATCGAGCGGCACGCGCGGGTGAATGTGGTGGCGCCGCTGCTGATGAGCCGGGCCCTGGGGCCTGCGCTGGCGCGGTCTGTGATGCCGGGTGGCGGGGCGATCATCGCGATGTGCGATGTTCACGCGCTGGGGGAGACGGGGCAGCCGCGGAAGGGGTTTTTGGCGTACTCGCTGAGCAAGGCCGCGCTGGCGGAGGTGGTGGTGGTGCTGGCGCGCGAGTTGGCACCGGGGGTGCGGGTGAATGGGGTGGCGCCCGGGGTGGTGGCGTTCCCGGAGGCGGGGTTTGAATCGGATGCGCAGGCACAGGCGCGGTATCTGTCGCGCGTGCCGATGGGGCGCAGCGGGACACCGGCGGAGGCGGCGGAGGTGGTGCGCTGGCTGGCGCTCGACGCGACTTATTGCACGGGGCAAATCATCCGCGTGGATGGCGGGCGGTCGCTCGGTTGACCGGGGGCATGCTCAGTGCACGAGGGCGGTGCAGTGTTCGATGGCCTCGATGACCTGGCGGACCTGGAAGGGCTTCTTGAGGAAGGACTCAAAGCCCTGGCCCTTGAGCCCGGCGAGCTGGGAATCGGTCATCTTGCCGCTCATGGCGACGACTTTGGTCATCTGGAGTTCATCCTCGCCCTTGACGAGGTTGGCCAGGGCGCGGCTGTCGCCTTCACCGAGGTGGACATCAAGGAGCAGCACGTGGGGCTTGAAGCGCTCGCACTCGAGGCCGGCGGCGAAGCCGGTGGTGGCGGTGCGGACGTCGTAGTTGGCCTGCTCGGTCAGGACCTTCTGGAGAACATCGACGATCTCCTTCTCATCGTCGACAACGAGGACGCGGGTGCGGCCGGAGAGGGTCCCATCGAGGGGGATGCCGTGGGCCTTCATGAAGCGGATGAGCTGGGAGACGGGGATGCGGCGGTCTTTGGAGCCGGGGATGCGGTATCCCTTGAGTGAGCCCGAGTCGAACCACTTGCTGACGGTGCGCGGGGCGACATTACAGATCTTGGCGACCTCGCCGGTGGTGAGCACGTCCTTGTCGTAGAGCATCGTCTCGTCCTCTGCGCTGGTGGTGGAGTTGTGCCCCGGGGATCGGCGGAAACAGGGCCGGGCGAACGACGCCGGGCGGGGCTGCGCCGGTGGGTGGCGCAGGGGCAGGTCCGCGGGCGGGCCTGCACACATGAGTGGGGATCGGCAGGAAGGAGGGCCTCCTTGACTGCGCAGGCGGCAGGGATGTCAAATACCACCGAGACGTCACGTCCGCGCAGGGTTACGGCGGAGCGGGCTTGCCCGGGGGGAGGAAGGTGTGGGGCACGGGCCCACACTGAGGGGCGAGGCCGGTAGCATTGGGCATGTCGCATGCGAAGCACTCCGGCAACCCCAACGACTTCATCCTTCCTGACCTGGGGGAGGGTGTACACGAGGCGGAACTGCTCAAGTGGAGGGTGACGGTGGGTCAGGCGGTGAAGGAGCATGACATCCTTGCGGACATGCAGACCGACAAGGCCCTGGTGGAACTGCCGAGCCCGCGCGACGGGGTGATCGGCGCGCTGCACGGCAAAGAGGGTGAGATTCTGAGGGTCGGGAACGCGCTGGTGACGTTCGCAGGAACAGCCGGGACGGTGGAGCCCAAGCCGACAGAGACGAAGGCAGGGTGTGATACGGGCTCACAGATCGCGGCGAACCTGCCGACGGGTGCGAGCAACGGCAAGCACGGGCCCGCGGAGCGCGAGGACGCGGGGACGGTGGTGGGTTCCGTGGGTGGCGCGCTGGGCGGGGTGACAGCGGAGGCGGGCAAGGCCCTTGCGACGCCGGCGGTGCGGCGGCTGGCGCGGGATCTCTCGGTGAACATCGATGCGATCTCGGGGACGGGGATCGGCGGGCGGGTGCTGGAGAAGGACGTGCGCGACACGGCGACGGCCGCGGGCGGAGGCGGGCGCAGAGCCCAGACGACACGCGCGGCGAGCCCTGCGCCGGCGGCCTCGGTGGCGCCAGCGGTCCGTTCGGCACCTGCGCCGACGGCAGTTGCGGGTTCGCGTGTGGCTGAGCCGGCGGCGCGGCCGACAGTCTTTGCAGCGGGTGAGGACACAACCCGGATTCCCTTCCGCGGCGTGCGGCGGACGATCGCGAACCGGCTGAAGGAGTCGGTGGCGCAGACGGTTCACTTCACGGTGATGGATGAGGCGGATGTGACGGCCCTTGACGGCCTGCGGCGGAAACTGGCCTCGGCGAGCGGCGAGAAGGTGAGCTTCCTGCCGTTTGTGGCGGCGGCGGTCTGCCGGTGCCTCTCGGGGGAGTTCAGCGAGTTCAATGCGACGTCGGATGATGCGGCGGGCGAGATCGTGCGGCACCGGGGCGTCCACCTTGGAATCGCGACCGACACGGACAACGGGCTGATGGTGCCGGTGATCCGAGACTGCGACCGCCTGGGGGTGCTGGAGATCGGGCGGCACATCGCCCATGTGGCGGAGAGCGCGCGGAACCGATCCGCCCCGCGCGAGATGCTGATGGGGAGCACCTTCACGATCAGCAACGTGGGGAGCCACGCGGGCCGGTTTGCGACGCCGATCCTGAACTACCCGGAGGTGGGGATTCTGGCTGTCGGGCGCGGGCGCGACGGGGTGGTGGTGAAGAACGGAATGATCGGCGTGGGCAAACTGCTGCCGCTGAGTCTGGCCTGTGACCACCGGGTGGTGGATGGCGCGGCGGCGGCGCTGATGCTGGCCCGCGTGATTGAACTGCTGCAGAGCCCCGAGCATCTGCTGGGGCCGGCCCGGGCCTGAGGTGAACAGCGGCGCAAGAGCGCGGGTTCAGGCAGCGGCGCGGAATCGACCGGCGGCGAGGGCCTGCACGAGGAGTTGCTCGTCCTGGTTTGACGCGAAACCGGCGAAGACCGCGGCCATCTTGTACGGCGCGGGATCCTCTTCGTCCTCGAGCCACACCACATTGGCATAGGCGAAGATGCGGCCGTATCCGCCGGGAAGTTCGATCTCAAGGGCCACCTGCGTGCCGGGGGCGATGGCCTCGTCACCTTCAAAGCGGAGCCCGCCGCGGCTGAGGTCGTAGGCCATGCCGTCGATACGGCGCATGGTCTCGTCCATCATGCGGATGGCGAGGGGCGCGTATCCGGCATTGAGGGCGTAGCGCGGGAACTGGCGACGATCGGTGGCGGTGGACATGGAGAATCCCCGGGGAGGGAGAGGGATCGGACGCCCGTGGTATCGGCCTTCATACGCCTGTGCTTGACGGTTGTGCGGGGCCGGAGACCGGTCTGCGCGGCCTGTGGGGATCAAGGGGTGAGGTCTTGGGGGGTGTTGACGTTGTGGAAGGGGGCGTGGTCGAGGAAGGGGATCAGGTGGACCTTGGCGGGAGGGAAGGCATCGATGAGAGAGCGGCGACCACGAGCCAGATGGGCGCGGAGAGGTTCAGCGGCGGATGGGAAGTAGAGCCCGATACAGGGCTCTGGGGCCGTGGTGCAGGCCCAGAGGGCATGGGGGTTGCCCGACACTGGGTGCGAAAGAATGGTCTGGAGCACGATCGGCGTGATGTTGGGGAGGTCGCCTGCGAGGACCAGGATGGGAGCGCGGAAATGGTCGAGCGCGGTGAGAATGCCGAGGATGGGGCCGCCGGATTGTGTGGGGGCGGAGGGGGTGTCGGCGGGGGGGAGGAGGGCGGGGTTATCGGGGAGGTGAGCGTCACCGAGGCGTGCGACGGCCGGGGTGCAGGTACCGACGAGGGTGACGCGCGGTCCGAAGAGGGCGCGGAGGGCCGCGAGTGGGCGCGCCACCAGGGGCTCGCGCGTGTCGAGCGGCGCGAGGAGTTTGTCATCACCGAAGCGACGGCTGCGCCCGCCCACCAGAACAACGGGGTGGACCGCGCTCGCATTCACGGTCAGAAGTTGGGGGTGGGGGCGCGATAGGCGCCGAGATTGGGGAGGACTTTTTCGCGGAAGTGGTTGATGGTCTTGGTGAGACCTTCCTCGAGCTGGATCTTGGGCTCCCAGCCGAGGTGCTTGCGGGCGAGAGAGATGTCGGGCTGGCGCTGGCTCGGATCGTCGGCGGGCATGGGCTTCTGGACGAGGCGGCCCTTGCTCCCGCTGATGCGCAGGACCATCTCGGCGAGCTGCTAGATGGTGAACTCGTAGGGGTTGCCGATGTTGACGGGGCCGATGAAATCGTCGGGCCCGTTCATCATGCGGATGATGACCTCGACCAGATCATCGACAAAGCAGAAGGAGCGACTCTGCTGGCCTTCGCCGTAGATGGTGATGTCCTGGTTCTGCAGGGCCTGGCGGATGAAGTTGCTGACGACGCGCCCGTCAAAGGGATGCATGCGTGGGCCGTAGGTGTTGAAGATGCGCACCACACGGATGTTCACCTTGTTCATGCGCTGGTAATCAAAGAAGAGCGTCTCGGCGGCGCGCTTGCCCTCGTCGTAGCAGGCGCGGATGCCGATGGGGTTGACGTTGCCGCGGTATTGCTCGGTCTGGGGGTGCTCTGTGGGGTCGCCGTAGACCTCACTGGTCGAGAACTGGAGGATCTTGGCGCGGCAGCGCTTGGCCATGCCGAGCATGTTGATGGCGCCAAGGACGCTCGTCTTCATGGTCTTGATGGGGTTGTACTGGTAGTGGCCCGGGGCGGCGGGGCAGGCGGCGTTGTAGATTTCGTCCACTTCAAGGACGATGGGGTGGGTCACGTCATGACGGATGAACTCAAAGTTGGGGCGGCCGAGGAGGTGGACGATGTTGCTCTTCTGGCTGGTGAAGAGGTTGTCAAGGCAGATGACATCGTGCCCTTCGGTGACGAGACGGTCGCAGATGTGCGAGCCGAGGAAGCCGGCCCCGCCGGTGACGAGGATGCGCTTGATCTTGGACACGGCGGGGACTCCGGGAGAGAAGGCGGTTCGGGACCGGCAGCGCCGGGGGCCCGAAGGGTTGGGGGTGGGAGGGCCTGATTCAATGTCGGTCGGATGGGCGGGCCCCTTGCGGGGGCGTGGCCGGCCGGGTCAGCGGTCGTCCGGGCTCACCGGGCGGGGATGGTGAGCACCATGCCGCGTTTGACCCGCGATGGGGAGTCGAGTTTGTCGCGGTTGGCGTTATAGATGAGTTCCCAGAGGGAGGACTTGCCGTAGACCGACTTGGCGATCTCTGAGAGCGTGTCGCCGTCGCGGACGGTGTAGGTGGTCGCGGCGGTCACTGTGGTGCTGGAAGCGGGAACGTCGCGGGGTGTGGCGGCGGGCTTGGGGCTGTCTGTGTTGGGGCTGTCGGTCTTGGCGGGCTCGGGCCGGGCCGAGCGGGGCGGATCGCGGAGGGGGACCTGCACGATGCGGCCTTGGATGTTCGTCGGGTCGACCGGAATCTTGAGCTGGGTCACGCCTTCGATGAGTTTGCTGGCGGTGACAAGGGGGTTTGATTCCGCGATGGCGCGCCAGTGCTTGCGGTCGCCATAGACACGGCGCGAGATCGATTCCCAGCTTGTGTCACCCTTGCGGACGGTGTAGGAGGTGAAGCGGGGTTTCTCGACGACTTTGCGGAGGGGGGCGGTTGCGCCAGGGCGGGGCGCGGGTTCGTTGTCGACGGTCTCGACAGCCGCGAGGGGCTGTGTTTCGAGGGGAGGCGCGGCGACTTCGTCAAAGGTGATCGGTGGATCGGCCTTCTTGTAGAGCCAATAGACGCCCACCCACACTCCGAGCAGGAGAGCGAACATGCCGACGACTTTGCGGGGGTGGGAGGACATGGTGCGGAGGTGGTGCTCCGGTCATCCGGTACGTCTAAATGCTATCCCGGTTCATCGGTTGTCCAAGGGTTGTGGGTGCGGAGAAGTCGTGAGGTATGCACGGGCTGGCGCGGCTGCGCGGGGTGGAGCGCGGTGTGGGGGAGGGGTACATTTTTTGGGAGGGGGGTTTGCGTTTCTTGTTTGTCCGGTGTATCTTCCCCCCCTCTCGATGCGCCCCCGGTGGGCGCGGCTGAGCGTGCTTGCGGTTCGGACAGTTCGGCGACTCCCTTTGGGTGACTTTGCGGATGGCGTGCGACATTGCTGGAACCGGCCGACGGGGCCGGGCGAACAGCGTGGACCACGCGAAATGCAAGGCCGACCTCACAGGGGAGTCGCGTGTCCGGGGCGGGCGAAGTTTGTTGATCAATCGCGGGCGGCACTCGTGCTCCGCCGCCCCGCCAACGGAGGTTCTGCATGCCGGTTCAAGCGACTCGCGGCTCTGCTCGGCTCATTTCGGGGGCGTTTACGGGGATGACGGGTGTCCTCGGGGGAGCATTCGTGCTCGGTCTCGCTTCGGCGATGACCTTGGCCCAGACAGCGGGCTCGACCACGGCGGTTGACGCCTCGCGGTCGGGCACGGTGGCTGGTTCGGGCCTGGTGGATCAGGCGCGAGCGGCGCTTGACGCGGGCCGATTGGTCGAAAGCCAGTCGATTCTGCGCCGTGTGGTGGGTGGGGCGGATGCCCGCTTCATCGCCTCAGCGGAGATGACCGCGGCCCTTGAGCTTCTCGATCGGGCCGATCGGCGGCTGCGGATTGCCGACCCGATTGAAGTGAGCGTTCAGAAGGCCGAACTGCTGGCGACCGAGGGTGACCTTCGCCTCGCGGAGACGCACCTTTCGGCAGCCCGCAAGACCGGCCGCATGACGCCGGTGCAGAGCGAGCGGGCCCAGCAGGTTGAGAAGGACATCGCCTCGGTTCGCGAAACACTGCGGCCGATGGTGGCGGACGCGCTGACACGCAGCACGGTGGCCTTCGACGGCGGGCGCTATGGCGACGCCAAGGCGACGCTCGGCGTCCTGACCCGCAGCGGCGTGGCACTGAGCGCGGAACAGCGTGAAGTGGTGGAGACGCAGCAGATGCGTCTGGTTGAACTTGAGCGTGAGCAGGGCAAGGCCTTCACGGCAGGTACGGCGCTTGGGCTTCTGCAGCCCGGCACGGTCCGCCGTTCGCCCGCCCCGGCCACGACGCCCGTCGCGGGTTCGGTGCCGGCACAGCCGACGACGACCCCGGCACCTGCGGCGACCGATCCGAACACCTCCACCGGCTCGACGCTGGTGATCGATGCCACGGGCAACGCCCCGGCAGCGACCCCCGCGGCCCCGGTTGCGCCGGTGGCGCAGGCCCCGGCGAGTGAGCAGGCGGCCCAGCCCGCGGGCGGAACACCCCCAGGCGCAACGCCGCCTGCGGCGGCTCCGGTGGCCGAGAGCGCCCCGGCGACCATGGTGGTGACGGCCCAGCCGGCGGATGACTTGATGACGCTGGCGATGAAGGCGGAGATGCAGCGGCTGGTGGCGGAGGCCGACCAGGCCTTCGGCGAAGGTCGTTACAGCGATGCCATCCGCAAGTATCGCCAGGCCCTGACTTCTGGCCGCGCGTACCTGACGGCCGAGGAGGCCAAGGGCGCGGAGAACAAGCTGGCCGAGGCGGAAGTGCGGATGAAGGGGAGCGGCTCGCTGAGCGAGACGGTGGGGACGCAGTTTGACCTGATCCGTCAGCAGACGACGGCGGAGTTCAACAACAGCGTGGCCCAGGCGGAGAAGGCCCTCGAGACGGGCGAGATTTCGCGTGCCCGTGAACTGGCGGCGACGGCGGGCGTGACGGCGGACCGTGCGCGGCCGTACTTCTCACAGACCGAGCAGGATGCCTTCGCGGCACGCCGGGCGGAGCTGAACGCGAAGATCACCAAGTCCGAGGACGCTCTGCGGGCCAAGGACGAGGCGAGCCGCAAGGACCAGCTTGAGCGCGAGGCCAAGGAGAAGAAGTCCAACGTCGCGGCGGAGAAGGACCGGCGCGTGCGCGAGGCGCTGACGCGGGTGCGGGCGCTGCAGATGGAAAAGAAGTATGAAGAGGCCCTGCAGGTGACAGAGCAGGTGCTGTTCATGGATCCGAACAATCCGGGCGCGCTGGTGCTCAAGGAGTTCTTGAACGACATTCTGGTCTTCGAGCGGTACGACCGGCTCGACAACCGGAAGGATCGCAACATGCAGACCTTCCGGCTTCAGAACAAGGATGCGTACATCCCCCCGACCGGGTTGATGAACTACCCCGAGAACTGGCCGACGA
>JBQTIJ010000143.1:0-12440 GCA_052388255.1 Phycisphaerales bacterium | reverse complement strand
GTGACCTCGCCCAATACCCGCACGGCCAACCCCGGGCCGGGGAAGGGGTGCCGCCAGATGAGGTGGTCGGGAAGGCCGAGGACCTCGCCGAGCTTTCGCACCTCGTCCTTGAAGAGGTCGCGCAGCGGTTCGAGGAGTTTGAAGCCGATGTCCTCCGGCAGGCCGCCGACATTGTGATGGAGCTTGATGCCGGCCGAAACGCCGCCGACGGAGTGGCCGCTCTCGATCACGTCTGGATAGAGCGTGCCTTGGGCGAGGAACTCGGCCCCGCGCAGGTTGGGATCACCCTCCGTGGCGGACTTGAAGACATCGATAAACCGGTGCCCGATGAGCCGACGCTTCTCCTGCGGTTCGGTGATGCCGGCGAGGTCCTCAAGGAATGCCTTCTCGGCATCGACGGTGCGGAGATCGATGTTGAAGTGGTCGCGGAAGAGCGTCTCGACCTTCTTGCGCTCGGCCTTGCGCAGCAGCCCGTTGTCCACGAAGACACAGGTGAGCTGGCGGCCGATGGCGCGGTGGATGAGGGCGGCGCAGACCGAGGAATCAACGCCTCCGGAGAGACCGCAGATGACGCGCCCGCTGCCGACGCGGGCCTTGATCTCGGCCACAGCACTCTCAAGAAAGTCCGCCATCCGCCAGGCGCCCGCGCATCGGCAGACCTCGTAGAGAAAGTTCTCGATGATCGCGCCGCCCTGCGGGGTATGCGTCACTTCCGGATGAAACTGCACGCCGTAGAAGCGCCGGCCCCGGGCCGGGTCGATGATGCGTACGGCCGCGAGGGGGCATGTGGGGGTCGATGCAAGCACCTCGACCGCCGCGATATTCCCCTGTTCGACCTGGTCGCCGTGGCTCATCCACACGGTGGCGCTCTCCGGCAGAGCATTGAGCAGGTCGCGCCCGTCGTCCACGCGGACGATGGTCCGCCCGAACTCACGGTGGTCGGCCCGTTTGACGGTTCCGCCCATGAACCGGCAGGCCAACTGCATCCCGTAGCAGATGCCGAGCACCGGCACGCCAAGGTCAAGCACGGCGGGATCGCAGGTCGGGGCACCCTGGTCGTAGACGCTCGCCGGCCCGCCCGAGAGGATGATGCCCTTGACGCCCATGGCGCTGAGAGTGGCGGCGGGGGTGGTGGGGGGCAGAAGGAGCGAAAAGACGCCTGCATCGCGCACGCGCCGCGCGATGAGCTGCGCGGTCTGCGAGCCGAAGTCGAGAATTGCGATCGTTTCGCGACCGGCGGCAGTCGGCACCGAGGCAGGATGTGAGGGGACGCGAGTGGCGGGGCTTGGCGTCATTGGTGAGGGTAGCGCTCCGGTTGTCCGCAGGCCGGGCAGGCGCTGCTGGAGACGTGCCGATCGAGGGCCGTTGGTCGCGCTCGGGTTCGTACCATCGATCCTCCTAACGAAGTCGGAGGGCCAACGACCATGAGGCATTTCGCAACCCGGATCGCTCTGTGCATCTGTGCACTTCTCTTCGCGGGCGCCGCAGCCGCGCACGAGTTCTGGATCCAGCCCGCGACCTTCCGCCCCGCGGCGGGCGCGGTCACGCCCGTGCGGCTGCTGGTCGGCGACGGATTCCCCGGCGAGGGCAAGCCGCGCGACCCGAAGCGGCTCGAGCGGTTTGACGTCATCGGCCCCGGCAAGGACGAGAAGGCGCGCCCTGTTGAAGGCAAGGACGGGGCGGAACCAGCGGGGATCTTCAAGGCCGAAAAACCCGGCGTGCACGCGCTCGTGTATCGCAGCAAGGAAGCGACGATCGAGCTTGAGGCCGAGAAATTCGAGGGGTATCTGCGCGATGAGGGTTTGCAGAAGACGATCGAGGATCGGGCGACCCGGGGCGAGTCCGCCAAGGCCGGCCGAGAGGCCTATTCACGCTGCGCCAAGGCCCTCGTCTGCGCCGGCGACGACCCGGCGGGCGCCTGGAATGTCCGCGCCGGGCTCGCTCTTGAGATCGTCCCCGAGACCAACCCCTTCCAATCCCACGCGGGCGACAAACTTACTTTCCTGCTCATCGAGGATGGCAAGCCCTGCGCCGATGCACAGGTGAACGCCATGACCGAGGTCGAAGGAAAGACCCGGCGGACCACAATGCGCACCGGCCCCGACGGCAAAGTGACCCTTGAACTCAAGTCGCCGGGCCTCTGGGTGCTGAACGTGGTGCGGATGCGCCGGGCCGAGAATCGATCGGATGTCGATTGGGTGAGCGTCTGGTCCACACTCACGTTTGACCTTGCCCCCGCGCCTGTCGCGCCCCTCGGCATTCCGGCTCCGGCCCGATGAACACGGCGCGCCAGCCGGGGCGATTCAGCCGATGAGCGAGCGGTAGAAATAGGTCGTCGAGCAGGGCTCGCCATCGGGCATCAGGGCATACCGAGGCACATCGCCCGCACGGATCCAGCCGAGCGCGGCGTACATGCGGGCCGCGTCGCCGTCGGTCACGGCATCGAGAACCAGCAGCGTTCGCCCGAGAGCCCGCGCCTCGCCCTCTGCGGCCCGCATGAGCGCAGCACCCAGCCCGCGGCGACGGGCCCGTCGATGAACGAGCATCTTCACAAGGTCCGCGCGGTGCGGCTGGTTCTCCGGGAGGTCAAGCACGAGCTGCACAGTGCCGCAGATTCCCGCATCGTCCTCCGCGATGAGCAACAACCGCTCCCCCGCAGCGACGCCCTTCGCCACGCGGCGCCAGAACGCTGCGGCCCGGTCGAGCGCTAAGGGAAGCATGAAACCGACCGATGCGCCTCCCTCCACGCAGTCGATCAGGACAAGCGCGAGCGCGTGAACATGTTGCTCGTTGAGTGAGTGCAGACGCTTGATGGTGTGAGGAGTGCTCATGCCCATTCACATGCTCTTTGCTTGCGGTGGTGGCTGTTCAAAGCGTGCCCCGGTGCAGCCCGTCGCACAGGGCTCGCATCCACGCTCGGTGACCATACGCTCTCAGCCTCGGGGGGCATCTGTCGCCTCCCGATGCGTCCCGCTCTCGCCACTTGCTTTCGGAGTCACCATGCCGACCACCGCCCGCCGCTCCGCCCTTGCGCTCACCATGCTCTGTGGGGTTGCCGCCCTGATCGCCGCCGCACCTGCGCGCGACGCGGCCGGCCCGAGCCCGGCGCCAGTCGCGGCTGCCCTCGCGACCTCGGACATCTCGCTGGCGCAGGCCATGGCGGCGGTGGAGGTCGCGCAGAAAAAGGCCGCGGCGATCGGCACCAAGATGGACATCGCCATCGTGGATGCCGGGGGCAACCTCAAGGCCTTCGCCCGGATGGACGGGGCCTGGCTCGGGAGCATCGATATCAGTATCAAGAAGGCCAAGACGGCCCGGTACTTTGACATGGATACGGGTGCGATCGGCAAGCTCTCGCAACCCGGCGGGCCGCTCTTTGGCATTGAGCATTCCAACGGCGGGCTGATCACCTTCCCCGGCGGTGTGCCGATCAAGGCGGCCGATGGCACGGTCATCGGCGCCATCGGCGTCTCCGGCTCAACGGTCGAGAATGACCACGCCGTGGCCCTTGCCGGTGCCGCGGCCCCCGGGCCAGCCGCGGGCGGTACGGACATGACAAAGTAATCAGGCCCCGGCGCGGCACGACGCGGTTGGCGGTGTGCGCAAGCGGGCCTTGGGGCCCACGTACGCTTGGCCATGCCGCGCGAGCGCAAGCTGCACGATCACTACTTCAAAATGGCCAAGGAAGAGGGGTACGCCGCGCGCTCGGCGTACAAGCTCCTGCAGATCAATGAGCGCCGCCGCATCGTCCGCCGGGGGATGCATGTGCTCGATCTCGGCTGCGCGCCGGGTTCATGGCTGCAGGTGGCGAGCGAGGCGGTCGGCCAGCGCGGGTGCGTGGTGGGGCTTGATCTGCAGGCCGTCACCATCCCCCTTCCGGCACACGCGATCGCCCTCGTGGGCGATGCGTTCAACTACCCGGTCTCTGACCTCGCCCTCGCCATGACGCGCTGTGGCATCGCCGGCGGCGACGGTCGGTTTGATGTGCTGCTCTCTGACATGGCCCCCAACACCACCGGCGCGGGGGACCACTTCCGCTCGGTGGCCCTCTGCCGGCGCGTCCTTCAGGTGGCGCCGGAACTCCTTGCCCCCGGTGGTTCGCTGGTGATGAAGGTCTTTGAAGGTTCAGAGTACATCGACCTGCTGCGCGAGACGGGCCGGGTCTTTGACGAAGCCAAGGGATACAAGCCCCAGGCCACGCGAGAGGTCTCGACTGAGATGTTCATCATCGCCACCGGCTTCTCCGGTGGCGCGGGCCCGGCAGCACCAGCCAAGGGGACAGGGAACAAGCACGCCATCGCCAAGGCGCCGCCCGCACCCAAGCCCGGTTGGGGGCGTGATCCCGGGCCGACGGGGCTCAGCCCGGGCCGCGGTGGCCGCGGCGGTGGGGGCGGAGGAGGCGCGTGACGTTCCTTGCACCCCTCCCGGGGCTTGTGGCGCTCTCGATCGCGCTCCCCCTGCTGATCGCGCTCTACTTCCTGAAACTCCGCCGCCGCCCAGTGCGCGTGAGTTCCACGCTCCTCTGGGAGCAATCAGCAACGGACCTGCAGGTGAACACGCCCTTGCGCTGGCTGCGCTTCTCGTGGATCCTGCTGCTGCAGGTGGCGGCGCTTCTGGCGCTTGTGGCTGCGGTGGCCCGGCCTGCGCTTGACTCCGGCCGGCCGATCGCGGCCCGCACGTTCATCATTGTTGATCGTTCCGCCTCCATGTCCGCCCGCGACGGCACACGCGGCGCGGACGATCTCCCGGCAACACGGCTCGATGAGGCCAAGCGGCGGGCGCTCGAGTTCATTGACGGGCTCGCCGTCTCCGCCTCCGCCCGCGAAGCCACCGTGATGACTTTCGCAGTCCGGGCGGAGCAGATTGTCCCCTTCACGGGCGCCGCCGATGACCTTCGCGAGGCCGTGCGTGGCATCGAGCCCACTGACCAGCCCGGGAACATGAACGAACTCCTCCGCCTTGTCGCTGGACTCCAGCCGAACGCGGCAAGTGGCGGCCCTTCCAACGACGCGGCACCGCCACCGCCGCCGACCATCGTCCTGTTCAGCGATGCCGGGTCGCTCGGCGACGTGGGCCGGAGCGCCGCAGTTCCTGGGGATTGGCGGCTTGTCCGCTGCGGGCCGCCCCCGTCTCCTCCTGCGTCACCCGGAACAACCACCCGGAACCTCGCGATCGTCGCGGCGGGGGCGGAGCGTGACCGCGAAGACCCGGCCTCCATCCGTCTCTTCGCACGTCTCCAGAACAACGCCGCGGACGCCGCCCGCACGACACTTCGGGTCTCGGTCGATGGTCGCCCCGTGGAGGGCGCTCCGCCGGTGCAGGTCGATGTACCGCCCCGCGGGCCCGGGGGCGAGCCGGGTGAGATTGGCGTCTCCGTGCTCGTCCCCTGCGCGGAAGGCGGCATCATGGTGGCCGCGCTCCCGGGCGGCGATGCGCTCCCAGCGGACGACACCGCCGCGCTGCTTGTGGCACCCCTGCGCCGGCCCCGGATCGTGCTCGTCCGTGATGCTGCGCCCGCGCCTGCCGGCGGGATTGACGAAGTACTCCCCACGCTCCTCGGTGAGATGGAAGCGGAGTCGTTCCGCACGATGAGCATTGAAGACTGGAACACCGCCGCGAGCGCGGTATCACCTCGGGGGGGCGCAACGACCGAGCCGTCGCCCGCAACGGCGGACCTTGTGGTCTTTGACCGTGTGGCTCCTGCCGTGCCGCCACGAGTGCCGGCCATCTCTTTCGGTGCCCCCGTGACAGTCAGCGGCGACGGCGGCCCGCCGCGGGAGCCCGCGCTCCGCACGCTCGCGCCGCGCGCTGCGGAGCCGCGCCGGGCGGCCCGGGTCCTGTCATGGGTCAGGGCCCACCCGGTGCTCCGCCATGTCGGGCTTGACACCTTCATGGCCGCGCCGGTCAGCGCCTTCGACGCAGCGGGCGTGGAGGCGGCGCGAGCGGAGGTGCTGGCCGAGACCAGCGCGGGGCCGTTGATCATCCTGCTCGGGGCCCGCCCATCAGTTGGGGATGAGGGTGCCGAGCGACCCCGACACCTTGCGGTCGCGAGCGAGATCGCCCTGACAAACTGGGCCCCCGACGTTTCGTTCCCGGTCTTCCTTCAGAACGCAGTTGAGTTTCTCACCGCCCGTGCGGAGCGCGACGCGGGGCAGGCCTTCACCACGGGCCAGCCCATCACCGTTCGCGCTGCCGCGGGCACCAAGGTCATCTCCGCCGATGGCCCGGCACGGCTGAGTGTCCCGGTCGTTGAGATGGCGATGGCTCCAGGTGTCGCCGATGCGGGCGGGCCGCTGGTAGCACTCGGAACGCTCGAGCGTGCCGGGCTCTATCGCTGCACCGGCGCACGCGCGGAGGACGCAGTTCTGGCGGTCAACCTGCTTGACCCAGCAGAGAGCGCGCTCGCCACTGCCGATCGGCTGGAGTTGGGCGGCATCTCGGTGGCTGGCCCGCAGGGTGGAACTTCCGGCGGCGGCGGGCCGCGCGAGATCTGGCCCTTCTTCGTCGCTCTCGCCCTTCTGCTGACGACCATGGAGTGGTTGGTCTATGCGTATGTCATGCGCTCGTGAACCGCGCGGCCGTCAGCAGCGTCCCCCGTCAACACTCCGGCCGATCAACTCAATCCGCACCTGGTCAACGCGGATTCCCATGCGCTGCTCGAGCAGTTCGATCACCGAGGGCGGGAGCCCGCCGACCAGCGTGTCGCCAAGGTCAGGGGGCACATCGCGGATCGCGCCGTCATCGGCCACAAAGTGAACATGGGCCGACGTGTCGGCATCGAAACGGGCCGAAGTCCCCCCGGACGGGTCGGCGATCCGCCGACAGAGCCCGCGCCGGGCGAGGGCATCAAGGGTGTTGTACACCGTCGCCAAGCTGAGCCCGCCGCAGCGCTCGCGCACGGTCGAGAAGAGCTCCTCCGCCGTGGGGTGGCTCTTGGTCGCGGCGAGCGCGCGATAGATGGCCTCACGCTGAACCGTGCAGCGCAGCCCGTGTCGTGCGAAGAGTGCCCTGGTGGCATCCATGGTTGATTGTTCGCACGCCCGCGCTCGCCGTGGACAAGAATCGACCGTGCACCCGGCGGACCCGAACGAACTCCTGTGCGAATCCTGCGGCTACCCGCTCGCCGGGATGGAGAGGGCCGACCCCTGCCCGGAATGTGGTGAGCCCGCCGTTTGTTCCCTCCCTCGCGCCCGCCCCGGGTCTCCTTGGCAGCGAGCGACATCGCTCATCGGGTCTGCGCTCGCCGCGGCGGACATCCTTGAGCGCCCGCGCCGATCCGCCCGCGAGATGCAGATCGATCGGCAGAGCGCCATCCGGGCCGAGCAGGCGTTCTACCTCCTGTCGTTCCTTCTGCTCATCCTGCCGGGATGGGTGAAGTCCGTGCTGGTCCTCGGCCACGCCATCATGCTCAGTGGGCTCGATTCCGTCGCGATTCGTGGCGCTCCCCCGTTGCTCACGCCGATTGCGTACGTTGCTTACCCCTTGGTGCTCTGGCTCCTCTTCTGCTCCGCCGTTGCCCTGCTCAGCGCCATCGAGCGCCGGGGCATCCGCTTCTTCGGCGCAACCCGCGGCTGGCGGATCACCGCAGATGTCGCTCGGTGTGTGACGGCCCGCGCCATGCTCGGGGGGTGGCTCGTGGGCGTGATGATCGCCGGGGCCCTTCAGTATCTGGACCTCATCGCGGCGGTCGACCGGGCCGTTCGTGAAAGTGCGCCCAGAAGTGCCCGCCCGGACCTCGTCGCCAGCATCATTCGGGACGCGGTCATGTGCGGCGGCGCCATCGTGCTCGGCCTGCTCCCCTTCGAACTCCTTGTGTACCTCGGCGTCCGCGCCTGCCGCTACGCCAACACGCCCCAGGCCGCCCCGCTCACCTAAACTCCCGCTCGCATCGTCGGAACGGAGTCCGTCTTGCTCGCCGAGCACACAACCGAGGAACCCGGCAAGCCCCCCGCGGGTGGGGGCAGTAGTCGAGCCATCCACGCGGCGGGCAGCGACGCTGAGCCGGGCGCTCTTGAGGCCGCCCACCCCGGCGAGTGTGTTGTCCACCCTGCCTGCGCAGAGTGCGGCGAGTCTCCGGATGGCTCCACCAACAAGGCCCACGCCGGCCCCGCGGCCATGGTCGTCCCACTCCCGCCGTCGCGCTGGGGCGTGATGCGATATCCCCATTACCGCAACATCGTGGCCGCGCAGCTCGTCTCCAACTGCGGCAATTGGATGGAGATGGTCGGCATGCAGATGTATGTCGCCACCGTCACCGGCTCCCTCAAGTGGCTCGGCTACCTCGGTGCGGCACAGTTGACCCCCATCCTCGTGCTCGGCACGCTCGGCGGTCTCGTGGCTGATCGCGTGGACCGCCGCCGCATGCTTGTGATCACGCAGATCATGCTCATGCTCACGGCCGTCGTGGTCGCCGCCGTCAGCATGGTGCACTGGGAGCCGGGCGACCTTGCGCCGGTCAAACTCCTCCTTGCAATCTCGGTCGTGCAGGGCATCGTCATGGCGTTCAACATGCCCGCGTGGCAGGTCCTGACCCCCCGGCTTGTTCCACGTGAGGAACTCACGCGCGCCATCACCGTCAACGGCATCCAGTTCAACCTTTCGCGCGTCGTCGGGCCCGCGCTCGCGGGTGTCGTCATGGGGTGGTTCGGCGTCATGCCCCTCTTCGTCGTCAACGCGGTCTCCTTCCTCGCCGTGGTCGTCGCGGTGACGCTCACCCCACCCAACCCCGCCCCGCCCTCCGACGGCAAGAACCCCTGGTCGCAGATCAAGGACGCCGCCGGATTCATCTTCAACAACCGCGGCCCGGCCGCCGTCTTCTGGGCCACGGTCGTCATGTCCGCCCTTGCCGCTCCACTGGTGCGCTTCCTCGCCATCTTCATCATTGATGTCTACGGCATCGAGCAGGGCAAAGACGCCGACCACACCCTCGGATGGATGCTCGGTGTGCAGGGCATCGGTGCCGTCATCGGTGGGCTGGCCCTCCGATATGTCCCCTCCTGGTACCCCAAGCACCACCTGATCCCCGTCGCCATTCTTGCCAACGGGCTTTTCATCACGCTCTTTGCCATCATCCCTTCGCTCTGGGCCGGTTATCCCCTCATGCTCGTCATTGGGTTCTTCTGGATCTGGGCCTTCAACCAATCCTGGGCCGCAATGCAGCACCTCGCCCCCGATGCCATGCGCGGGCGCGTCATGGCCCTTGCCGCCGTTGCCTCGTTCGGGGCCACCGCCGTCGGCACCGTGCTCGGCGGCGCCATCGGCGAGATCCTGACCGGCACACTCACCAAACCCCTCGCCACCCAACTCTCGATCGCCGCGCTCTCCGGCCTGCTCCTTGCCGCGGGGTTCATCATGCTCTTCTTCCGTACGCCCGAGGTCGATGGCCTCCCCCGAACCCCGCCCCGGCGGGCCACACGGTGGAGTCTTTTTGGCGCCATCACCGCCCGCGAGCACCGCCCCGGAAGCGCAGGCGACTGACCGCGCTCCACCCGGCCGCGCAGCATCCTCTCCCCGGCCATACAGCCCCCCGACTCCTCTTCCGATAACGCCCCCGGCGCACCCGGGCGTTTCGGCCCCCCGTTCCGATGGCCGACCTATTCACTGTCGCCGCGCGCGCCGCCGCCGCGGGGCCGAAATCCCATGCGCCTGATCATCAATCTCCTCTGCCTCGCGTGCGTGCTGGCCCTCGGGGTCACGCTCTCGATCACGCTTGGCCGCACCGCCCATGAGACCCTCAGCGGTGAAGCCGCTCGCGAGGCCGTTCGCGAGGTCGAGCGTGTGATCCGTCGCAAGGGCACGCTCGGCGAAGCGGACCTCAACGAACGCGGGTATCCCGTGACGGTGGACGTTCGCTGGTTCAAGGACGGCGCGCCGATGAACCCTCTGGTGTCGGGCACCCACCCGTGGCTGGAGATCGCTGGCGAATCCGAGGCCGCCCTGCAGCACCCGCCCGTTCGGCTGGCCGTCAGCGAGTCGCTCGCGACCTTCTGGTACAACCCGTACCAAGGCATCGTTCGCGCCCGCGTCCCCGTCATGGTCAGCGACGCCCAGAGCACCATGCTCTATAACCGCGTGAACAGTTCCGCCCTCGCCGGCATCCTTGACTATGAGCACGCCCACGACGAGGTCTTCAAAGCTCCGGACCCGGCCCGCCCAAGCCGGACGCGCATCGTCGAGGCCCGCGCCCCGATGGGGGAATAACACCTGATCCGCCCGCGACGGCCCCGCGCGAAGGTCACGAAGCCCCGCGAGCGCGGTCGATACACTCGCCTCTGACCCGCATCGGCCGCACATGGCGGATGCGAGAGTTCACCACCCGACCGCCCCCGCCGAGGTGCTCAAGGAACCGACGTGCCCAAGACCTCTCGAACTTCGACTGCCAAACGGACCTCTCGCGCCCCGCGCCGCGCCCTCATCACCGGCATCACCGGGCAGGATGGCTCATACCTCGCCGAACTCCTGCTCGACAAGGGCTACGAGGTCCACGGCATCATCCGTCGCTCGTCTTCCTTCAACACCGCGCGGCTCGACCATCTCTACAACGACCCCCACACCCTCCGCAGACTCAAAGGCCGCCGACTCGTTCTGCACTATGGCGATGTGACCGATTCGAACACCCTCTCCGGCCTCATGCGGCGCGTCCATCCCCAGGAGGTGTACAACCTCGCCGCCCAGTCGCACGTGCGTGTCTCGTTCGATCTCCCGGTCTACTCCGCTGAGACCGTCGGCGTCGGCGCGCTCCGGCTGCTCGAAGCCGTACGCGAGTATCAGCAGGAGACCGGTCGGGCCGTGCGCTATTACCAGGCCAGCAGCAGCGAGCAGTTCGGCAAGGTATACGAAACGCCGCAGCGCGAGACCACCCCCTTCTATCCGCGCTCGCCCTACGCCTGCGCCAAGGTCATGGCCCACTACGCGACGGTCAACTATCGCGAGAGTTACGGCCTCCACGCCTCCTGCGGCATCCTCTTCAACCACGAATCCCCACGCCGGGGCGAGACCTTCGTTACCCGCAAGATCACCCGCGCCGTCGGGCGCATCAAGATGGGCATTCAGGAGCGCGTCTATCTCGGCAACCTCGACGCGCAGCGCGACTGGGGCTTCGCGGGTGACTATGTCGAGGCCATGTGGCTCATGCTCCAGCAACCCGCCGGAGACGATTATGTCGTCGCCACCGGCCGCACCATCAGCGTTCGGGCCTTCGCCCAGATGTGCTTCGCGCACGCCGGGCTCTCGTGGAAGAAGCACGTGGCCTTTGACGAACGCTACCTCCGCCCCGCGGAGGTGGACCTCCTGCTCGGCGACCCCGGCAAGGCCCGCCGCAAACTCGGGTGGAAGCCGCGCACCAGCGTTGAGGACCTCGCCCGCATGATGGTCGAACATGACCTTGAACTCGCGCGCCGGGAGCGCACCCTGCGCGACGCCGGACACGAACTCCCCGAGGGTGGCGGCCACGACCAATAGGCCGCGGATGGGCGTGCTCCGCTCCGCCCGCGCAGACCACCACCGAACATGGCGCGAAAACTCCTCCCTGCCGGGGCTCCCTCCCATCGCCGGGGCGCTGCGCTTCTGCTAAACTCCCGACCCATCCCCCGGGGGCGGATCATCCCGCCCGGCGGTGTCGTATCGACGACACCCCCAAGGTGCCCTTTCCGGGGCATTCCGGTCCGTGGCTGGTGGGAATGGTCCCCCTCGCCCTGCGCCGCCTCATTGAGTACCGAGTAGCCAATGACCCACCGCTCGCCCCGTGCCCTCCTCCTGATCGCCGGAACCCTCGCCCTTGCGGGATGCGAACGGCCGGACCCGGTGGCCAGCGACCTCCGCAAAGCCGCGGACGCTCTTGATGCCCTTCACGTCAGCGTGGTGGGCGTCGCGACGGTGAACGACGAGGTGAGCGCCAAGCGCCACGAGCAGACCCTCGCCGCCGTGCTCGGTGATGCCAGCAAGCATGTCAATGCTTCGCTCTCTGGCCAGGCCGCCTCCGCGCAGCTCCTTCAGGCCCGCGCGAGCGCGGGGCTCGGCGAGCTCGGGGCCGAGCGTGTCAACGCCTTCGAGAGCGTGGCCCTTGATGCCGTTCACGCGGCCCGCGGCGGCCTTGATATCTGGCTCACGCAGACCACCCGCGCCGCCGCCCTTGAGACCTACACCCCCGCCAAGGAGTTCAAGGAGATCGACGAACAGCTCGCGACGGTCGACGAATCGATCGCCAACGCGACCGAGGCAAAGGCCCGCGCGAGCGCCCGCATCGCCGATCTGGAGAAACGCAGCCAGGGCCTGCTGGCCCAGGCCAAGGTCGAGCGCACCAAGGCGGGGGAACTCACGGTCCGCGCCGCCAAGGTGAGCGCCACTGAGGGGCTCTCGCTCGTTGAAGACGCGGCCAAGATCACCCGCGCTGCCGATTCGCTCGAACGCCAGGCCAGCGACCTCGCCGCCGATGCCGATGC
>JBQTIJ010000142.1:0-11528 GCA_052388255.1 Phycisphaerales bacterium | reverse complement strand
CCGACAGCGGGTCCGCCAGTCGGGACGGACGCGGCAATTGCCATCGCCGCGATGAGACAGATGGCCGCGCACCCGGCGATGGCCCGCCAACCCAACATCAAGCGAGACAGGGAGGGGCGTGTTCGGTAAAGGCCGCGGCGCATGGCTTTGGACATTGGTTGTCCTCGTTGCAGACCGTCGGAGTGTAGCAGTGATTGGACGCGAATGTTCCCGCTCGAACCCGAGGCCCGACGCATCGCGGCGTTCATCCAGGTCTTCCCCAAGGCGACGGACCTTGCCTCGCTCACGTTTCTGATTAGGACGACCCGCCCAAGTTTGCGCCCGCCTCGCGAGAAGCCGAGTTCAGGAGGGAGGACGTTGGCAACACGGCCGACAACATGGCCCGCTGGATCAACACCCGGGGGGGCGGCGAAGAAGGGCCGTGGTCGGAGATCACGACGGCGGCGGTGGTGGCGTGAAGGGCGGCGCAGCGGTCTACGAATCGCGCTGGAAGCCGTGTCGAGTCCTGGCGGCCTGTTCGTGACGCTCACTCTCACACGCGAGATTCAGTGTGCCACACTCCGGGCATGTGGCCGGCGCGGCGAGCGTCGAAACGTCATACGCACAACGCCTGCACAACCCGGGTTTGGCGAATCGGCGCAGTCGGCATGCACTCACGACGACCGTCCCCGCCGTTGCCATGACAAACCAAACCAGCGGCACAACAACACACCACTCAGGTGCCTGCGAGTTCACTGTGGAGCAGGGCAACCAGAAGATCTGACCTCGGGCTCGCGCCTCCATCACCTGATAGTCCCAGTACGCGGAGCCCTCAAGCCCGACTTTCACGGCCAAGCCCCCGCGGTACACATCGATTTCCCAGTTTCCTCCCGTCTTGAGGGGCAGCGAACGCCAGGTGCTGACGATCACAATCCCAAGCGACACGAAGAAGGCCGTGAGTGACAGACACAACACCACTCGCCTGCCCGACGGATGAACCTTCCGCATCTACGCAGGGTACTCGCGTGAACCGTCAACCCGAGGACGCCGGGCCCGGCCTGCGGGCGTGCTGGTCGCGGAGGTGTGGGTGAAACTCGTGGATGCGGACAGCCCGTGCCCACTGATCCCGCCGCGCTCACGTACCTGACCATGACCACCCGCCCGGGTGTCCGTGCCGAGTTCATGCCCGGCGAAAGCGGCAAAACCGCCGTCTATATGGCCCGCTGGGTCAGCACGTGTGGCGAAGAGGGGGCGTGTTCGGACGTCACGACGGCGACGGTGGCGGCGCAAGACTCCGCTACGCGGGAAAGGCCGAAGGCACTTCACCACAGAGGCATAGAGACCACAGAGAAAGGCATCGGAGTGAGCATCGGATGCTCGGCGCTTCGCCCCAACGCTGCGGCGCTCTGCCCCAACCCAGCGCCTCCCCGCCCCGACGGTCCGCCTCTTCGCCCCGGAGGGGCGCGGGGTTGTCGCCACGGGTGGAGCGCAGCCCGCGTTCTCGCGGGCGGAGCACAACCCGTGGACGCTATTTTGTAATCTCTCGCCTGCCCCGGTGGGGCAGAGGACTCTCCTGTGCGAGCATACTCCAGAGCGTTGTGAACGAGCCCTCCGCCCCTGCCGGGGCGGTTCTCTCACACACCCGTCTTCCACGGGTTGCGCTACGCTCCACCTGTGGCTACAGCCCAGCGCCCCTCCGGGGCGTGGGAAGTCGCCCAAGAGGGCAAGACGGCCTACTACGCCCTCCGCTGGGTCAACACGCGGGGCGAAAGAGGGCCGTGGTCGGACGTGACGACGGCGACAGTTGCGGCGTAGGACCCCGGGATTCTGGTTCAGTCACCGAAGTGAAACCACTCATCCTCGCGCAACCCTCGTAAGTACCGGGCCACCTCGTCGATCGCCCCCTTCTGCGATGCCCATTGAACGTGCTCTTGGAATCGAAGCATTTGCAACAACGCAGGAGTGCCATGCCAAGCCGCCAGGATCAGTGGCAACGGCGGCTCCCATCCATTCCCGACCCGCCGACGCTCCGGCAGCAACTCGTATATCTCGCTCCAGCGCATCGGCAAACGGCACACGCGGCCGTTCTCGCCGCACCAAGCGAACAGGGTATCGGGTGTCTCGGGCATTCGTGCTTATTCTGTGGTGGTGGCCGTGGGGTCGGTGGATTCAGGATTGTTGAGAACGTCGGTTACGATGGGCTCGGTGCGTTCGCGCTCCGGGATGTATGGAATGTACCCGTCACCACTGCCGCTGCCGTCGGTTGCGGGCATCGGGTCAATGCCGAGTTCCGTGAGGCGTTCCCAGAGCGGCGTAAGTGCGGCATCGGGGTCGCGGTAGAACGTGCTGCCACGCACCCGCCAGAACTGCCAGTTGGCCCGTTCAAGCTGGCGCTGTCGCGCCATGTCTTCGTCGAAGTTCTCATCGGTGTGGAAACGGTCCCCGTCGCATTCGATCGCCAGCCGACTCCGGCCCTCAACAACCAAGTCGATGCGCTTGCGCCCGGCCTTGTACTGCGGGATGACGCGGAACCCTCGGTCGGCGATGCGAAGGTACACGTCTACCTCGAACCAACTGTCAAACGGCGCAGGGGTCAACTCCGGGCGATCCGGGTTGCTCGCTCGCCGCCGCAGGCCGTCCAGATCTACGCCGATGCTCGCGGCTGCGTGCCGCGCCGGGTCGTAGAAGTATGTCAGGAGGTGATGACGCATGCACTCCGGATTGCCAACATCCTCGGGCATGACGGAGTGGAACAGCCAGAGTTGGTCCTGTGCACGGCTTGCTGCGACGTTAAACCTCTGCATGTCTGAGAGCTTCGTCAGGGCAGAGAACCCGCGTTTTCCATCGCCATCCAGCGATACCACGAGACTGAGGAAGATGACGTGGCGTTCGTCGCCTTGGAACGAATAGGCATCACCACACACGATCCGCCGACGGTCGATCTCTTCGGCTCCGATGCGGTTGAGCAACAGCCGCTCGATCAACTTCGCCTGATGCTCGCCAAGGAGCGAGATCACGCCCATCGATTTCTCTGTGTACATCGGGTCGGCGCAGCAAGCGGCGATCGCGTCCACGATGGCCTCGGCCTCGGCTCGGTTTCTTGCGTTGGTCGCGCCGCCTTCGCGCCTGCCATAGGGAACACGGCGGGCGACGAACGGGGCCAGCCGCTTGGGCGGGTACTGCCTCAGCGGGACGAGTGCTCCCTTGTAGCACAAGTCGTTGCTGAACCGGATGATCTCCGGCATGCACCGGAAGTGCTCACGGAGCGTGATGCGCTTGCCAAGGCGAACTTGACCGTGGTCAAAGAGACTGCTGTCCACGTCGAAAGTCTCGGCAAGGTCGATGCCGTCCAGGGGTTGCGCAAGCAGGTTCTTGGCTTGGTCCTTGTCGATGCCGATGTTGGACGGGCTGATCTGCTTATCGTCGCCCACGACGATGAACTTCTTGGCGAGATAGAAAAGAAGCAACGACTCCGGCCCGCACTGAGATGCTTCATCCACGATCACGACATCAAAGATGCCCGGTGCGGGCGTGACGCTCTCGAACACTCGGTAGAGCGGCATCACCCACGCCGGGATGGCGTCGCGGCACTCCTCAAGTTCTCCCTGCGCCACCCGCCGCCACCGGCCCGCTTGCTTGCCGGTCCCTTTGCCGATCTTCTTGACCGCCTGTCGCCATGCATTGAGGTGTTGCTGGTGTGCCGGGGTCATCGCCGACAGGCACGAATGCCAAGCACGCTCCGCCGATGCCCGGACGAGGCACGTCTTGATCCGTTCTTTGACCTGCCCGAGTTCGACTTCCACGGCGGCGGCCTTGCGCGGATCGGTGTACTTGGCGAGCCACGCATCCGCTTGCGCCCAGCGCCATGCGGCATTCCATTCCGCGATTTGCGACGTCCATGCCGGATCGGCGCATGTAGCGGCGATGGACCGTGCCAGGTTCGGGAACACCGTGCGGATCCGCTCGTCGAGCCGTGCCCGTTCAGCAAGCCGCGCGGCATCGGCTTCCAGCCCGGCAACTTCGGCGAGTGCCGCCACGATCGCCCGCTCGTCCCGATGTTCCAGCGCATCGGCCATCCGAGCGCAAACCGGATGTGCGTTCGAGGATGCCGCCACCACGCGGAGGGCGTGGCCTCTTGCGTTCAACTGGGTCGATACCACGTCGTACTCGCGGTGCAGGATCACCCGATCGCACCGGGCGGAGAACTCATCGACCGCACGGCGGTCGTGGAGCGCGGGAATGTCAGCCATGCTTAGGCGTGCCAGCACGGCGGCGGCAGCATCCGCCAGAGGGCGGATCGCAAGAACCCTCGTGAGAAGCCCTGCAAGGTCGCCGAGTTCTTGAATCTGCTGACCGCTGGTCTTGGTCGTCGGGGCGGCTTTTCCATCCCAAAGGGTCCAGACCTTGGCGATGGCCGCCGAGCATTCGAGGTGCTCCTTGGCCGTTGTGAGGGCCGCGGCGTGATCGCACAGGCGGCCGTCGATGGTCGCTTCACGGCAAAGGTAGATGGTCCGCCGCACCACCTTCGCACGGAAGAACCAGAGGCCCAGCCCGCCACCCCGCTGGAAGTGGCCGAGAAGATCGGTCACGTCCGCGAGCAGAAGATCCGGCCTCCGACCGGCTGGGAGTCGAATGTCTTTGCTCTGGAGTGCGGTCGCGGTCGTCTGATGGGCAGTAACCGCCGCATTGGTCTGTGACAGCAACAGCTCCCACCCGGCGCTCGCGCCCTTCAGCACGTCCGACAACGCCACCGCCGCCCATGGAGTCGCCGTCGTCAACACTTGATGTACGGCCGTTTGCAGCGCCCGGAGCGCCGAGCTTGCCGCGCGGAGTTCGTCCAGAGGCGGTGCCCCGGGATGGACGTCGCTCTCGGCGATCGGCCGCAGGCGTTCCCGAAGGGCGTGCGACGATTGAATCAGCCGAATGAGCGTGTCGTCGGCGGGAATCTCGCTCTCGCGTGCTGGCCGTCGCTGCCCCACCTCCGCGGCCCGCTGGGGCGAGACGCGCAACAACTCGTCGTGATAAGCCGACAGTACACCAGCGTCGATCGGCATCGGCGCATCGGGTTCGGCAGCGTCGGTGAACCAGGCGAATCGGTGCGCATCTCTCCGGACCTGCTGCGCGAACGTCTGGGCCGTGCCGGCGTACGCGCCGTCGGCGATGGTGTGAACGTGCACTTCCGCTTCGCGGAAGGTGCGGACCTCGTGCTCCAGCGTCGTCTCTCGCTGCGCGAGCCGATCCAGCTCGGTCTCCACTTTGCGGATTTCTTCGTTGGAGGAGTCAGCGTTGCCAGGTTCGGCCCGATCGGTGATGTTGCGCACGCTGTCTTCGACATTGTCTTGGGCGGCTTTGTCGTTGCCAAGAACGCTCAGACAAAGCGGGCGAATCTCGGCGGGCAGCTTGTCGCGCAGGACTTGAAGGGCACGGGGCGTCTGGGCGGTGATCAAGACCCGTTGCCCGGTGGCAAGCAGGTGGCAAATCAGATTGGCAATGGTGTGCGACTTTCCCGTACCCGGCGGCCCCTGCACCAGGACCCCATGCCTGCCGTTGAGACGCTCGACAATCTGCCGCTGGTCCTCGTTCGCTTCGAGCGGAAAGTACACGCGCGTGTTCGATGGCGATGGAAGGATGTCCTTGTTGTGGAGCAGTTCGTCCCCCGCCGGTTCAGTCGTGGCCGCCTTGGTGAGTCGCTTCACACCCGGCGGGATCGTTCCGCCCTCACGAAGTTGCTTGAGAATCTCATCGAAGGCGAGCAAAAGCCCCTTCGACGTGCGCCGTCGCAGCACGAGTGCCGGCGCAAACGCCGTCCGCGGCACCCCTTGCACGCTGTTCGGTTCGTAGGCTGCTGGGTCGTAGGCCCCATTCTCACTAATCGCTCTTGTGAAACCATGAAGGGCCTTGTCGATGGCGTTGAAGTCCCATGGATCATCGTCGGCCTGCGCCAAGTCAGCCGCGACCACGTCACGCTGGGGAACCGCAGGTTGCTCACTCGGGTCGAGCATGTCGACCTCAAGAGCCAGTCGCGCACCGTCGGGGGCTGGGCGAAGCGTGAACATGCCCCCCGCAGGGTCAAACTCCAGTGTGACTTGTGCGATGATGAGGTGCCGTTTCACTTGCTGGTTGTTTGGCGTAGCCCACGTCAAACAGCCGAGACCGAGCACAAGCTCAAACTCTTCGCCAAGGCGCTTCAGATCGCGGTAAATCCCGAACAGCGGCGCATAGACCTTCTCCTGAAAAGCAGCCCAAGCAACATACTCGGCCGCCCAGGGCTTCCAGTGGTTCTGCAGGTAGTCGTTCAGCGCCGACATGACTTCCGGGGGATTCTCCAGCAACCCGTCGACGGGCGCGGGGCCGCCGTCGGTGGGGTCGACTTCGGTCTCTGTGCTCTGCGTTTCGTCGCTGCGATTGGCAGGAGGTTCGGGTTGCTGGCGTTCGATGCCGGCGAGCAACCGGGGCTGCGAATCGACATTTGTGCCGGAGTCCGGCGCGACCAACGCCCTGATGCTCTCCGGGACCGGGGGCAGCGCTGGCTCTTGCAGTTTCTTTACCGTGAACCACGCGTCATCCTCGGTGGCATTCGCTTCGGGCCCACTCTCCGGTGGGTCGGGGCGAAAGCACCTTGCCGAGCAGCCGACTCTTCCTCGCAGCGAGTCAAGCCAAAAACAGCGTTCATAGGAATCGAGGTTCCGCACCAGCTTCGTCCGCAGGAGTGTGAGGTCGCGCAGGTAGCGGAATATCGCCAACGCCCGAGTCCGTTCGAGGTCACCCTCGGCGGGTGTGGGCGTCGTTTGGAGTGGTTGATCTGGCACGGAATGTCCGCCAAAGGATTGCCAAACTCCGGGTGTCTATTGCTGAACCAACGAGGCGGCAGCGTCGGGCACCAAAGTAGATGAGTGTAACGTGGAGTAGCCCCCAACGCCCACTCGACGCCGTTGGAATCCGCCGTTTCTCGCGGACAAGAAGGCAGCGGGCGCGGTGCCTCACTGCGCCCTCAACAGGACCGGTCCTCCGCATGAACGGCCAGGCCCCAGATGGAGGACGCAGGGAGTTCCCCGGAACGCGGAACCAGCGTGACCGCCGAAGAGGAGGTGTGATCGGTGCAAAGGACCGCCGCTTCACCGCCGAATCGCTCGGCGTACAAACCGTGTCGCCGGCCTTCGTCCCGGCAATACGCCCCATCGCGGCGCATGCGCTCGTTCCCATCGACCGGTCTTACAACACGCCGCAACCCTCCCGAAGCGTCTCCATCCCGCACCCGCCGCAGTGAGTCCGCACCGCCCCCCCCTGTCGGCCACCGTTCCCCCTCAACCGCCCGTCCCCGCCCCCGCCTCGATCCACGCCCGGATCGCCGCGGCTTCCGCCTGCGTGAGTGGGGGGCCTTTCGTCGGCATGTGCTCGTCGTCATCCTCGGGCAGGAGCACGCGGCGGAGGAGTTCGCTCTCATCCGGTCGGCCGGCGGTGATGCGGGCAGGGCCTTCGGTGGGGATGAACCATGCGTTTGTGCGGTCGAGTCTCAGGTTGCCCTTCACTTTTGCCTCGCCGTGGCATTCGACGCACCGGGCCTCAAGGATCGGCCAGACGGTGCGAAGGAAGAGGTCGCCGCCGGGTGCGGCGTTCGGCGCTGTGCCCGGGCCGAGGGTCAGCGGGGCCGGTGGCTTGCGGCGGAATGGTTCAAAGAGGTAATCCTCGCCGTAGACGATCGAGCCGCCAAGGTGGCCCGCGAGGCCGACGAGGGGCGCACTTGCGATGACGCACGCGGCGTAAGCAGTGCGCCGCATCGTCGTGGCGGCGGGCACGCGGGCCCGGGCGTAGAGGAGCAAGGCGAGGATCGAAATGACACCCGCGGCGATGCCGACCCACTTGTGTAGACCGATGAGTTCCGCAGCGCCCTCGCCATGGGGCTCGTGCTGGTCGTTGAGCAGGCCCGCGACCACGGCGTGAATGGAGCCAAGCGCGGCGAACACAAGACAGGCGCCCGCGCTCGGCGCGACGGCCGTGCGGCGCTGAAGGATGCGGATGATCTCGAGCAGCGCGGCGACGGTCAACAGCGCGATGGGGAAGTGGACGACGATCGGGTGGGTGCGGCCAACAAAGCGCAGGAACCCGGCGAGATCAAGGTCCGCCAGGGTTGGCGCGAAGAGCGAGCATTCGAGCATGGATCGGGCTCCGGGTTTGGCGTGCGCCAAGGGAGCATAGTGTGGGCCCTGCGGGGCAGATCGCACGGCGCATGAAGTGGCCGAGGCAAAACGCGCAGAAGATTTCGTGCTCATTGGCCTTGACGATTCCCTGGAAAGGTGTATTCTCCTCGAACTCGCGGCAAACCCGCGACGTAGAGCCGTACCGACCATGACGTTCACGATGACCATGTCGATGCAGATGCGAATGCCCAGCCCGGGCGTCGGCATTGCGTCGTGCATGGGGTTCATCCGCTGATCGCGGTCTGAACGCTCCCGCACCCTGCAGACCGCCGCTCGGGCCAACGCCTTGAAGCGGCGGTTGTCGTTTTGGCTCCCGCCGCCGTTCTCACAACCTGATGTTCATCCCGGCCTCAACGGGTCCGCGCGGTCATGCCGCGCCCGCGGTCCCCCTTGCCCTCATGCGGCATCGTTCGAATCTCAAGAAGGACTCTTCCCATGTCGTTCGCTTCTGACTTTGATGCCACGCTCGCCATCCACGCCGCGGCGGAGGTTGACCCTGTCACGGGAGCCATCACGGGCTCGATCTGCCAGTCCTCGACCTTCCGGCAGGATGGTGTGGGGAAGAACCGTGGCTTTGCGTACTCGCGAGTGAGCAACCCGACGGTGAGCGCCCTTGAGCGTGCCCTTGGCGCACTCGATGGTGCGCCGCAGGGTGTGGCCTTCGGTACCGGGCTCGCGGCGGAGACGACGCTCTTTCTCTCGCTCTTGAAGGCCGGGGACCATGTCGTGCTCGGAGACGTGATCTATGGGGGCACGGTTCGGCTCTTTCAACGGCTCTTGGCCGGGCTGGGGATCGAGGCGACGTTCGTGGACACCAGCGTACCGGCGAATGTCGCAGCGGCCATCACGGCGCGGACGAAACTTGTGTTCATCGAAACCCCGGCGAACCCCACGCTGAAGCTGGCGGACATCGCGGCCATCGCGCGGATCACGCGGTTGGCGGGGATTCCGCTCTGTGTCGACAACACCTTCCAGACGGCGATGCTTCAGAAGCCGCTGGATCTCGGAGCGGACATCGCCCTCTACTCAACCACCAAGCACATCGAGGGTCACAACTCGGTGGTGGGCGGGGCGGTGACAAGCCGGGATGAAGGAGTGCTGGAGCGGCTGCGGTTTGTGCGCAAGGCGATCGGCACGATCGCCGCGCCCTTTGACGCATGGCTGACACTCCGCGGGCTCAAGACGCTGCCGGTGCGGATCGCGCAGCACAGCCGCAGCGCTGCCCAGGTGGCAAACTGGCTGGAAAAGCAGGGTGTGGTCGAGCGGGTGTACTACCCCGGCCTTGCGTCCTTTGCGCAGCGCGAGCTGGCCGAGCGCCAGCACGTGGGCGGGCTGCATGGTGGCATCGTGACCTTCGAACTCGTGGGCGGCCTCGAGACGGGGACGCAGGTGATGAACAGCGTCAAACTCTGCGCCCTTGCGGAGTCGCTGGGAAGCGTGGAGTCGCTGATCACGCACCCGGCGACCATGACCCACGGTGACGTTCCAAGGGAGCAGCGCCTCGCAGCGGGGATCAGCGACGGGTTGGTCCGGCTCTCGGTCGGTCTTGAGGAACCAGCGGACATCATCGCGGACCTTGAGCAGGCGTTCGCGGTAGCACGCGGGCCTTCGCTCGTTGCGGTGTGATGGCCGGTGCCCTTTCTCCGTTCTTTTCCCCTCCACGCCAACGGTGGCCCGGCGTGCACGGCCGGTGTTTCTGATCCTCATCGAAGAGTGCGCGCTGCGCATGGAGTGTGTCAAATGTCCATCGTTGTTCTGAAGTTCGGCTCGTCGGTGCTGAAAGATTCTGCATCGATCCCCGATGCGGTGCATGAGATCTATCGGTGGTACCGGGCCGGGCGGCGCGTGGTCGCGGTGGTGTCGGCCATTGGCCGCACAACCGACGACCTGCTCGCCCGGGCGAGGTCGTTTGGCGAGCGGCCTGATGCGGCGGCGGTGGCGCACCTGCTTGCGACGGGAGAATCGACCTCCGCCGCGCTGGTGGCGCTAGCGCTCGACCGCGCGGGCGTGCCCGCGGGGGTGCTCGATCCGTCGCAGGTGGATCTTCGCACACGGGGGGAGCATCTTGAGAGTGAGGCGGTCTCCGTGAACACGCGGGTGATTGAAGAGGCGCTCTCGGACCGGCCGGTGGCGGTGATTCCCGGTTTCTTCGGACGGCGCGACGATGGTGCCCTGACGCTCCTCGGGCGAGGCGGGAGTGACCTGACGGCGATCTTTCTGGCGCGGGAACTCGGTGCCGAGCGGTGCCGACTTGTCAAGGACGTGGACGGCTTGTATGAACACGACCCCGCGCGGAGCGGGCCGCCGCCGAAGCGGTTCCGGACCATTCACTTTGACGATGCACTGGCCCTCGACGGGCGGATCGTGCAGCACAAGTCGGTGCGCTGGGCCCGCGAGCGCGGGTATGCCTTTGAGGTTGGGCGCTGCCAGGAGGAGCGGTGCACCATCATCCATGCCGGGCCGACGCGCCTCGAGCCCGCGCCTGTGCCCGCCGCGCCCCTCAAGATCGGCCTGCTGGGGCTGGGGACGGTCGGTCGGGGGGTGTACGCGGAACTCGAGCGGATCGGGCGCGAGGAAGGGGCGGTTGAGGTGGTGGGGGCGGCGGTGCGCGAGCCGCGCAGGCACGCCGGGGCCGGGGTGCCGGCGGAGATTCTCTCGCGCGATGCGGAGACGGTGGTGCGCGGGCCGGCGGATCTGATCGTGGAGGCCCTCGGTGGGGTGACGGCCGCGCCCGGGTTGATTGCGCTGGCGGCGGGGCTTGGCAAGCCGGTGGTGACCGCGAACAAGGCGGCGCTGGTGCGGCTTGATGGCGAGGTGCCAGTGGCGGGATTCTCCGCCAGTGTGGGCGGGGCAGCACCGATCATCGAGCGGGCGTGCCACGTGGCACATGAGCGCGGTGTCCGCTCGATTGAGGGGGTGCTGAACGGGACGACGAACTTCATCCTCGATCGCCTCGCGGAAGGGGCGGCGTTTGATGAGGCGGTAAAGGAAGCCCAGATCGCGGGCTTCGCGGAGTCGGACCCGACGACCGACCTTGACGGCACCGACGCGGCTCACAAACTCTGCGTCCTTGCCCGCGCGGTCTTTGGCACGCCCCTTGCCTTCGAGGACGTGATCCGCGAGGGGATCACGGGGATCGACCCCGCCCGGGTGCGGGCGGCGGCGGATGCCGGGTGTGTCTTTCGGCTGGTGGCACGGGTGCGCCGCGCGGGAGGGGGTGGTGATCGCGCGGGGCTGGTGGCGACGGTTGAGCCGCGGGTGGTGGCGGCGGACCACCCGTTTGCCCAGGCGCGCCAGGAGTGGAACGCGGCATTGATCACGCCATTCGAGGGCGAGCCGGAACTGGTGCGA
>JBQTIJ010000141.1:0-8050 GCA_052388255.1 Phycisphaerales bacterium | reverse complement strand
GAGCGTGCCCGGGCCCGGGCCATCGCCCAGCTCAGCGAGGTCACCGCTGGCATGGCCCATGAGATCAACAACCCGCTGGCCATTGTCAGCGGTCGCAGTCAGCTCCTTGCGTCGCGCCTGAAGAACTACAAGGACAAGTCCGACGCGCAAGAAGTGGCGGATGCGGCCCACCGGGTCTCTGACCTTGTGACCCGGCTCCACCAGTTCGCCCGCCCGCCCGAGCCGAATCTGCGCCGGATCATCGTGGTCGACGTCATCCGCCTCGCGGTCCAGATGGCCAGAGTGAAGGCCGCGCAACCTGCGCGTGTCGGGGGCGAACGGCTCCTTGTCCCCGCCACGATCCCCGATGCGCTCCTTGATCCGGATCTCCTGAGCGCAGCACTGGCCGAAGTCATCCGCAACGGCATCGAGGCCGCGGGGGAACACCCCCTTGAACTCTGTGTTCGCGTCGATTCTGCCGACGGGCGGCTCTCGATCAGCGTCAAGGACCGAGGCATGGGCATGTCCGACACTGCCCTCGCGCACGCCTTTGACCCGTTCTTCAGCGAAAAGCCCGCGGGCCGACAAGTCGGCGTCGGGCTCGCGCTCGCCCGCCGGTTCGTGCAGGTGATGGGGGGCGACATCCTTCTTGAGAGCGCCCCGGGCCGCGGCACCACCGCGACCATCTTCTTTCCTACTTGGCGTGCCGGGGCGGAGTCCCTTGTGCCGGCCGTCGCGGCCTGAGGGCCCGCGTTCTCGACCCCTCGGGCGGCGCAGGGCAGGAAAGTTGCGGCAGAGTGCCAAGTCTGAGCGCGGGCTGAAGCGGAGCGCGTTTCCATCCGATTCGCAGGGACCGAGCTTGTTATGCCGACCCCCATGGATCATCCCGACCACCTCCCCGACCGCAACAGCGAACCCAGCACGGCCCCCAGCCGCGCCGTGGATCCGCGATCGCTCAAGGGTGCAGCCCCGATGGTGCTGGTGGTCTCCGCCAGCGCAGCGCGGCGTACCTCTCTTGCCGGCACCATGGAGCGCGACGACCTCGCCTGCGGTATCGCCGAGAGTGTGGACGAGGCCCGCGTGGCGCTGACCGAAGGGGCCACCATCGAAGCCGTGGTGGTCGATGTCCCCCGCTGCACCGCCGCGGCGCTCCGCTTTGTGCGCGAACTGGGCGAGCGCCAGATCGCCGCTTTGCTCGTCTGCCCCGATGTCTCGTTTGACGACGCGGTCGAGGCGATGCGGGCTGGCGCGGCCGACATTGTTCCTCCCGCTGCGCTCGAGAAAGACCTTTCGCGCCGCGTCCGCTGCGCTGTGCAGCAGCGCCGCGCCGCACGCGCCGCCGAGATCCGCCGCGAGAACACCCGCGCCGCACTGGGCGCGGGTGATGACCTGCCTTTGCCCGATGCGGTGATGCCGCTCTGCCCGGACACGATCCCCGAGGAGTATTCCATGGACGGTTCGTTTGACGCAGACCCGGCCTTCGGCACCCCGCCCCTCCCCGCGCCCAAGCGCAAGGCCGCACGCAAGGCGGTCCGCAAAACCGATGTTCGTGATGATCCTGCGGATCGAACCCCCGCCGCTATCGCCGACCAGTTCCGCGTCATGATCAGCGGCGAGCTCGATGTCGAATCCCTGCTCCGCCAGGTGCTCGAGTTCATTCTCGCCCACGCTGGCGCGACCAACGCCGCGGTCTTCCTCCCCGGCAATGGCGGCGACTTCTCCCTCGGCGCATACGTGAACTACTCCTGCCCCAAGGAGACGGCCGAGATCCTCCTCGACCACCTCGCCAACGTCGCCGCACCGAACCTTGAGACCTCGACCGGCGTGCTGCACCTTCGCACCGCCGGCGAGATCGCCGACCGCTTCGGCGATGGCTGCGACTGGCTGAACGACCACTCCATGGTCGCCTTCACCTGTCGCGCTGAAGGGGACTGTCTTGCCGTCTTCACCCTCTTCCGCGAGCGCAGCGCACCCTTCACAGACGAGACCATCGCCCTTCTCGGGCGGCTGTCGGAGGTCTTCGGCACCCAGCTCGGCCGCGTGGTGCGCATCCATCACCGCCATCTCCCCCGCGACAAGTGGGGGGGGCTCGGCGAACCCGGCGAGCCGGGGGATGAGGGCATGGCCGCGTGAGACGTTGGCGCGCCGAATCGGCCCGCTGCGAATCCCAATGACCCGTCGATCGTGCCGTCTTGCGGCCCGCGCTCTGCACCTGCGCAGCGCGTCCGCACCGCCACGCGGCAACGATCACCCCGCTATGGGCATCCTCAGCGCCGTGATCGTCACGTTCTTCTGCCTGGTCGGCGTTGCGCTCTCCGCACTCACGCTCCCGGGGGTCTGGGTCGCCCTTGCCGCGGCCGTGGCCTGCTATGTCTGGCGTCCAGAGCTCTTCAGCGGCTGGACGCTCCTGATCTGTGCCGGGCTCGCGGCGACTGGTGAAGTAGCGGAGATCGCGGCTTCCGCCATCGGCGCGAAGAAGGCCGGCGGCTCACGTGCAGGCGGGTGGGGAGCGCTTGGGGGTTCGCTGGTGGGGGCCGTGGTGGGGTCCTTCTTTGTGCCGCCCATCGGCACCATCGCGGGCGCAGTGCTCGGGGCGGGCGCGGGGGCCATGCTCGGTGAGCGGCACGTCACGGGCAAGTCATGGGACGATGCCGCCCGCGTCGGCTCAGGTGCGGCCGCGGGTCGGCTGGTGGCCACGGCCGCCAAGATAGCCATCTGTGTCGCGGTGGCCGGGACGCTGATGGTGGCTGTCTGGTGGCCATAACCTCCGCCCGTTCGGCGTCTCTTCGCATGTGGCCCCGGGCTCGAATGCAGGGACCCGCACAACCGCCACGCTGTGGCGTACGTAGAGAGAGATGACTTGATCGAGGGGAACCGAGAACCGATGACGACCAGCATGCCCGTGTGGCGAAGAGTGCATCCGGGATTGTCAATGCCGCGCCAAAGCCCAGGATGGGCCGAGGCGCCTTGAACAGGCAAGGGACGGACACGCTCCACGTCCCGGGCCTCCGCTTGACGAGACCTTCGCCTTCTGCGATGATCCCAAAGGCCGCGGCGAGCCGACAATGAGTGTTGGCAAACCGACGGAGTTGGTTGCACGATGCCGAAAAACACGAAAGCCGCTCAAAGCGCGACGAAGCCGTCGCACACGCACCCGCGGGTCATGGAGGGCCAAGGGCCGGCAGAGCCGACCGCACGGTCAGGACCTGATCAACGCTCCGCCAACCAGAACGGACACGCCAACGGCAATGGCCATGGCAACGGTCATGGGCGTCCCGGCGCCCCGGCCAATGGGCATGCCAACGGCCACGCCGAGAACGCGCACACCGGCAACGGCTACGCCTTCGCCCACGGCACCGGCCCCGCGCCCGCGCGGCTGGACAAGGCGATCAAGCACTTCGTGGTCGATACCAACGTTCTGCTGCATGACCCCGGTGCGCTCTTTGTCTTTCAGGAGCACGAGGTCGTCATCCCCTTTGAGGTGATCGAGGAGATCGACAAGTTCAAGCGCGAGCCGGGCGACATCGGCCGCTCCGCCCGTGAGTGCATCCGCCACATCGATCGTCTCCGCGGCATGGGCCGCCTGAGCGAGGGCGTCCCCTGGGCAGGGGCCGAGCCCGAGCGCCCCGGCCGCACCAACACCGGCCAGCGCCATCGCACCGGCACCGTGCGCATCGACACCGCCGAGCACATCCGCCCTCCCATGCTCGCGGCCGACAAGCCCGACAACAAGATCATCGCCTCCGCCTGGACCCTGCACCAGCTCGGGCTCAACGCGGTCTTTGTCAGCAAGGACCTCAACGCGCGGATCAAGGCCGATGCCATCGGCCTGCAGACCGAGGACTTTGAGAACAGCAAGGTCGATGCCGACAAGCTCTATTCGGGCTTCCTGACCGTGGACGTTCCCGGCGCGCTCATCGATGACCTCTACCAGAACCGCATGCTCCCGCTCGCCGCGCTGGCGGAGTACCTCACGGCCACCGACGCCGCGGGCGATGAGTTCGTCCGTCCCCTGCATGCGCACCAGTTCGTGATCCTCCGCGACAGCGAGGACGAGTCGCACTCCGGGCTCGCCCGCCGACTCGCCGATACCGATCATGTCATCCCCGTCACTGGGCCGCGCAAGCCGATCTTCGGCATCCTGGCCCGCAACCTGCAGCAGACCATGGCCCTCGATCTCCTCATGGACGACGAGATCCGCATGGTCACGCTTCTTGGCTCCGCCGGTACGGGCAAGACCCTCCTGGCCGTGGCCGCCGGCATGGCCAAGGTCTTCAACGAGGAGCGGTACGACAAGCTCCTTGTCGCCCGCCCCATCATGCCCATGGGCCGTGATATCGGCTACCTCCCCGGCAGCAAGGACGACAAACTGGGCGCGTGGATGCAGCCCATCTTCGACAACCTTGCGTATCTCCTGAGCACGCGCGGCGCGTCCCTCGCCAGCCACGGCAAGGACGGCGGCAAGGACTCCGGCCAGCACGCCGAGAGCCACTCGACCGAGCAGCGCATCCGCAAACTCGTCGACGGCGGCCAACTCGTGCTCGAACCCCTCACCTACATCCGCGGCCGCTCCATCCCGCACCAGTACATGATCGTGGACGAGGCCCAGAACCTCACGCCCCACGAGGTCAAGACCATCATTAGCCGCATCGGCGACGGCACCAAGATCATCCTCACGGGCGACATCGGCCAGATCGACCACCCGTATCTCGATTCATCGAGCAACGGGCTGGCCTATGCCATCGAGAAGATGAAGGGCCTGCGCATCGTCGGCCATGTCACGCTCGGCAAGAGTGAACGCAGCGAGCTGGCGAGTCTGGCGGCGTCGCTGCTCTGAGGACGGGCAAGGGCGGCAGGCCCAAGCCGTCGTCATTCACGCAGCGCGGCGAAATAGCCTTCGATCTCCAGCCGATCGACCCGGTACATGGCGAGTGCGTTCATGGCATCGTCAACGCTTGGCCGGCGGGCGGTCGTTCTGAGCAGAACCTCGCCGATTGTGCGGTCGCTCAGGGGCGAGACTTCAAGCTGGCCTCGCATTGCACGACGGGTCACGAACTCCGTCGCGTCCGGGCGACTCGCAACAAGCCAGTATGTCGCGCTGCCACCGGCCGGGGCTTCCTGCCGCACAAGCCGAATGGTCCGCCATTGCCCCGATCCGCGGTGCGTCACGATCGGCGCTTCGGCATACGGGCGTGCCTCCTCGACCATGTCGAGCATCGCGCGGCGCGTCTCCGGTTCAAGCCCCGGCAGCCCCCCGATCGCTCTTCGCAGGGAAGGCCAGGTCCAGAGCGGCGGCCCGATGTCGCGCGACTTGATGGCAAGTTGCCTGTGGGTGGCGCTCGGATCGCGTCCGACCGCCAACTGCGCCATGGCGCGTATTGTGCACGCGACCCGGGTCTTGAACCCGAGCGTGGTGGAGTGTGCCGTGTCGCTCCACCCCCCCTCGACCGCGTCGTCATACGCCTGAAGCACGCCCGCAAAGTCCCCGAGCAGGAAGCGCGCGTGAAGCTCCGCAGCCACGTTCTCCACGTCCGGCGCCGTGCCGAGCTGCACCATGAACGCCTTCTCGGCAAAGTCCACCACCCTGGTCCACTGCTCAAACCGCAGCGCGAAGTCCCGGAGCGTTGCCCAATCCTGCGCGGTGCTCGCCTTTCTCTCCTGGCTGGCGATGACATCGATGGCGGCAGCGCGGAGGTCAAGCTCGTCGAGAAGCAGCGCCTGGCCGGTCGCTGGCGAGGGCTCCCCGGTGCTCCAGCCGGCACGAAGATGCTCACCGAGACGATGCCGGAACTCATCAACATCCGCTTGGTGCGTCCCCGGTTTGAGCCAGAGTCGCGCCAGTCCCGCTGGCAGCGCTGCGCACATGGATGAGTCAGCGCGAAGCAGCCGGTGGATCGCCACCGCGCTCCCGGAGTTCCCCTGCGCCAACGCCTGTGCGTGCCAGCCGACAGCCTCGACGAGCCGTCCAGCCCGTTCGGCCTCCTCGCCAAGGCCGTACAGCAGTTGCACAAGCAGGTTCGCGTCCGGACGGACCTCGCCCTCGCGCCAGGTCTGCACCAGCGCCATCCCCGACCGCGCCCCTTCCGTGGGATCCCGATCGCCGAGACCGACGAGCGCGAGCAGGATCTGCCCGTTGAGGCCGAACGACGGATCGATCGGTTCGCGCCCGTCTGTGACCGGCCCTTCGAGTTCCGCGAGCACCTGGCGCGCCGCATCCGGCTTCCCGGCGTAATACGACTGTGCCGCGAGATTCACCCGCGAAAAGGCAATGGCCTCGCGCAGGACCTTGTTGCCCGGATCGGCCGTGGCCCGGGCGGAGAACTCCGCCAGCAACCCGTTGAAGGTGACGGCGGGGGGCCAGTCCCGCTGGGTGGAAAGGCTGAATACACACAGTTCGGCGAGCGAGATGCCCGATTCGGTCGCGACCTTGGCGAGGGAACGGAACGAGTTGTGAACGCTCGGGTCGATCTTGCCGGCGCGGGATTCCTCGAACCAGCGCAACTGGTCCTCCAGCGGCGCGAGTGTGTCCGAAACATAGATGCGCGTGGGGTATCGAAGTCCGTTGAAGTCCATCGGGATGGTGAACTGCTTCAGCGGTCCTGCTCGGGCAATGGCCGCCCGCCACAGCCCCGCGTTTTCTTCGGTGGGCGTGGCGGTTGCCGCGATGGCGGGTGCGTACACAGGTCCGTCGAGGTAGGTCTTGAGCGCCAGGCACGCTCCGGCCGCGGTCGCCTCGCCGGCCAGATCACCCTTCCCGGCGAGCACACGCGAGAGCTGAGCAAGGGCGTTCTTCTCGTTCACCCTGGCGTAATAGTCGTAGCTCCGTTCGGCGATCAGTTGGTCGAAGTGCGTTACCGCGCTGCGCAGCCGCTCAAGTGCAAGGTCGATCCGGCCGGTCGCGACGAGAGACTCGGCCTGGGTCGTCATCAGCGAAGCCCATTCGCGCCGGTGGTCGGGGTCCTTGAGCGCGCCGCCCATGCCGATCGGCCCTTCGCACGCCTTCACCGCCTCTGAGTGCCTTCCAAGCTTGATGAGCCGCTTGGCCATCGAACTCGACAGCATCACCGCCTCATTCACAACCTCCGGCGTGATGGCCGCCGTGTTGGTACCCAGTCGTTCAACCTCCGCCAGGGCTCGGCGGCAGAATCCGACCGCCCGCTCACGCCCCTGCGCGGTCTCCGGCTCATCGTCGGAGCACCGTACCGCCGCCTGCAGCAGCAGTCGGAGCGTTTCGGGTGCCGAGTTCCCTGCCGTCAGCGCACGGGGAACCCGGTCGAGGAGTTCCTGGAGTTCCTCTCGAGCCTCCGTGGGTCGGCCATCGGCCAGCCAGAGTTCATACAGGCGGTGCTTGGCGTCGCACCATTCAACCAGGGCCGCAGGTCGTTCGCCCGATTGCTCCCAGAGGCCCCGGTGGGTCTCGGCGCACTCTGACCAGAACCGGCGGGCCGTTTCGGTATCGCCCCGCGCGGTCTCCACACGGGCCCGCTCCTGCAGGAGGTCCGCCAAGACCTCCTTTCCTGCGAATGTGAACGGGTTGCGGGCAATGAACGCTCGCGCGATGGCAAGACCCTTGTCGGTCTCGACGGCGGCCGGATCGGGGCGGGCGCTCGTGCGATATGACCAAGAGCTGTTGCGGACGACCCTCGAAGCCAGCCGCAGCGCTTCGGTCGACGTCGGCTGCGACTCGAGCGCTGCCGTCGCGAGACGTAGAGCGCTCTCGAACTGGGCCAGGGCCGGCGCCGCCCGCGACTCCTCGTCGTTCAGGAAGACCATCTCCGCGTTGAGCGCTCGGGCGAGTTCGATTGTCGCCTCGACGCCCTCTCCCGCGCGACCATGCCGCGGCTCCAGGATGGTTCGGATGCGGCGATAGACCGTTACGCTCCCGGCCTTGTCGGCCGTGCGGTCGAGAAGTGAGAGCGCAGCGCACAGTCCGCTCGCGACGCCTTCGCCCTCAGGGTCCGTGGCGTAGAGCTCCTCAAAGATCTTGACGCTCTCCTGGGCCGGTCCCACTGCGCGGCCCGTGAGGTCGCTCGTGAACAGCGAACGGCCGAGTTCAAGGAGCGAGCGGGCC
>JBQTIJ010000140.1:0-8818 GCA_052388255.1 Phycisphaerales bacterium | reverse complement strand
GGCCGTGGTGCAAGGGATCGGTGCGCTGGGTCGCCCGGGATGCAGCGCCCGGGGCCGCTCGTTTGCTCTCCAGATCCGCGGCGGCACTGATCTCCAGAACCGGCGAAACCTCCTTGCGCACCCGTGCCAACTCGCCCGCCGCGTCAAGGGCCGCCACAAATGCGCGCAGGTCGCGGAACATCGTGGCCGAGCGTATCACCGCTCTCCGGCACCCCGCGAGCCCGGCTGGCGCCTCCGCAACCGTCCGCAGCTCTTTCCCAACCACCCTCACCGGGCAGCCGTCCCGAGCGCCGATTCACCATAACCTCCTCCCCGCATGGCCGACCACCACGTCATCAACATCACCCAGGCCTCCAAGACCTATCGCGGCCCGATCCACGCCCTCCGCGGCGTAGATCTTCAGGTCCACCGGGGAGAGATCTTCGGGCTCCTTGGTCCCAATGGCGCGGGCAAGAGCACACTGGTCAAGATCCTCATGACTGTCATTCGCCCCACGGCCTGCCGCGGCACCATGCTGGGCAACCCGGTGGGTCACAAGGCGACTCTGCGGCGGATCGGGTATCTCCCTGAGCACCATCGGTTCCCGGAATATCTCACGGGGCGGCAGGTGCTCGATTTTTACGGTGCGCTCTGCGGCGTGGCCAAGGCCGACCGGCAGAGGCGGGCCGATGAACTGCTCGAGCTTGTGGGGTTGAAGGACTGGCAGCACACCCGCGTCCGTCAATACAGCAAAGGCATGCGGCAACGCTGCGGCATCGCCCAGGCCCTCATGAACGATCCGGAACTGGTCATCCTTGATGAACCGACCGACGGTGTGGACCCTGTCGGGCGGCGCGATATCCGCAATGTACTCCTTGAGGCCAAGCGCCGGGGCAAGAGCGTCGTCGTGAACTCGCACCTTCTGAGTGAACTGGAGATGGTGAGTGACCGCGTGGCGATTCTTGTGCAGGGCAGAGTCGCCGCGCAGGGCACGATCGACGACCTGACGCGGTATGGGCGCAGGTACGAATTGGATGTTTCGATGGGAGACGGGCCCGCGACGGAGGATGTGCTGCGGCGGGCCGTGCAGCCGCTCGCGGGGCCAGCAGGGGATGGGCGGATTGTCCTTGCTGACGGGCTGGAGCTGACGATCGCGGGCGACCGTGTGACGGCGGCGACCGACGAAGCGGCCCGCGTCCAGCCGCTGATCGATGCGATTCGCACCGCGGGGCTCATCGTCCGCGCCGTTCGGCCTCTGCGTCCTTCGCTCGAGGACCTCTTCATGCGAGCCGTCATCGATCCGGCCACGGGCGGCACCCTTGCTCCGGGCGCGGTCGATGCGCCGCAGCGGCAAGCCGGTCGAACGGACGGGAGGGCACAATGAGCCAGACATTCGCCATTTTCGTCGATGCGTATCGTGAGCTCAACTCACGCAAGCTCTTCTGGATCTCGATCATTCTCTCGCTGCTGGTCGTCGGGGTCTTCGGGTGCCTGGGCATCAACGAACGCGGCCTCCGGATCCTCTGGTTTGATGTCCCCTTTGACCTCAACACCAACTTCATCAGCGAACTCGATTTCTACAAACTGATGTTCGCTCAGTTCGGCGTCAGTTTCTGGCTCGGCTGGGTCTGCACCATCCTCGCCATCGTCTCGACCGCCGGCATCGTGCCCGACCTGGTCACTGGCGGTTCGGTGGAACTCATGCTCAGCAAGCCCATCGGGCGGGCCCGGCTCTTTCTCACCAAGTATGCCGCCGGGCTCATGTTCGCGACGCTGCAGGTTGTGATCTTCACCGCCGCGGCATTCATCGTCATCGGTCTCCGCGGCGGGGAGTGGATCCCGAGTCTCTTTCTTGCGGTCCCGCTCGTCATCTGCTTCTTCAGTTACCTTTTCAGCGTCTGCGCACTCATCGGGATGGTCACGCGATCAACGGTCGCGTCGATCATGCTCACGCTCATCTTCTGGTTCGCGCTCTTCGCGCTTCACACCACTGAGCAGGCCTTCTTGAGCGGTCGGGCCATGAAGGACCAGCAGGTCGGCTTCGCGATGACGGATCTCGACGCGCGGCGCCTTCAGCTCACGCGGGCCGAGCAGGGTGAGGCCGCGGCCGTCGCGCCCTCTCCGGGCACGCCCGGCGGCGATGCGCCCCCCGCCGATGGGCCGGCCGGCGGGCCGCCCAAAGGGATCGTCGGGACCATCTCCGCGTTCCTCTCGAAGGCCCAGGGCGCCCCGCGGGCAAGCCAAGGGTCGGCGGTCGAGACGCTCCGGAAGAACGTGGCGACCGCCGAAGAGAAAGTCACGAAACTCCGCGAGGATGCGCTCTGGTGGCAGCGCTGGCACTCCGCCTTCTACGCCGTGCGAACCGTGCTCCCCAAGACCGACGAGACCAAGCAACTCCTCGAACGCACCATCGCCTCCGAGGCAGGCATGAAGCGGTTCATGGACCAGAATGACCAGCCCTCGGGTCGCCGTGGCCGGGCGTTTGACGGCGCCAACCCAGTGCGCGCCGCCCGCGTGGTCGAGGAGGAAAACCGGCGACGGTCCATGTGGTGGGTCATCGGCACCTCGCTCCTCTTTGAGGGCGCGGTGCTCGGGCTCGCCACCATTCTCTTCCGTCGCCGCGACTTCTGAACCTCAGCACCCGCTGAAGAACGCCGTCACAAACTCGTCGAGGTCGCCGGGTTCCACGATCCCATCCCCGTTGAAGTCGCAGAGGGCTTCCTCCGCCGGGACACCGCTGAAGTAGTTGGTGATGAAAGCGTCAAGGTCGCCGGGCTCAACAAACCCGTCGCCGTTGAAGTCCACATTGCAGCCGACGATCACCCGCGCCAGGGTGGAGGTTGTCGCGCCGCATGGGGTCGTCACGGCGAGGGAGTACAGCCCGCCATCCCCCGGCTGGGCGTTGGCGATCTGCAGCATGGTCGTGTTCGCACCAGAGACGGTCGAGCCCAGTCCGGTTGCGCCGTTCATGAGCGGTGTGCCAGCCCGCGTCCACTGATAGATCGGCGCATCGGCGGTCACGGCGGCGCTCAACTGCACCGTCGCGCCGGTTTCAACCGTCTGCGCGTCGGGGTGATTGGTCACTCCCGGCGGGTCGCACACCACGTTGAAGAGCCGCATCATCTCGTTGTCCTCGTGCTCGAGAATGTGGCAATGCAGGGGATAGAGCCCGGTGAACGGCCCCTCGAAGGTCATGATGATGCGGGTGATCTGGAAGGGCTGCGCGAAGACCACGTCCTTCCATCCCGCCTCGTCCGGCAGGGGCGGAATGCGCGGGCCCGTCGGCACAGGTTCGCCGTTCACGAATGTCACATTCTGCCGGTCGAGAATCTGGAACGAGACAAGGTGAACGTGCATCGGGTGGGCGAAGTTCGAGCGGTTCACGAAACTCCAGATCTCGGTCGAGCCGAGGCGCGGGAAGTCCGTGATGTCGCTCCACTTGAGGTCGTTGATCATCCAGGTGTCGGTGTTGCACTCTGGGTCCTGCACCGTGCGCAGGGTCCACACGCGGGTCGCCGTCGCGGCGCTCTCGGGGATCGGCGGCACGCTCACGAGTGTCGCCGGCAGCGGATCGGTGTCGCCCGCCGTCGCCTGCACCACGAACCGCATCACGTTCGCCACGTCGTTCGCTGGATCGCCCTGCGGGAAGGGCGCCGCGGCGGAGTTGGTCATCGTGACGGCCGTGCCAGGAGCAAGCCCGGCGAAGTCGATCACGATATCAAGCCGCTCGCTGGGCGCGAAAGTTACGGAGGTCACCGGCACGGGCGCGGGCAGCAGGCCCTGGTCCGTACCGATCTGATGGAACGTCGCGCCGTTGCTGAGCGCGAGCGTGTAGACACGCGTGTTGCTCCCGTTCACCATGCGGAAGCGGTACTTGCCCCGCTTTACGTTCATGAACGGCCACACTTTGCCGTTCACCATGATGAACTGTCCGAGGAACTGGTCATGCCAGGATGTGTCGTACTTGAACGAGCCATCCGGGTTGAACGACCGGTCCTGGATGACCAGCGGGACCTCGAACTCGCCCCGCGGCAGGTTCAGCGCATTCTCCACGTCGTCGCGCAGGAGGTACATCCCCGCGAGGCCCATGTAGACGTTCAGTCGGGTGATCCCGAGCGCGTGGTCGTGGTACCACATCGTGCACGCCCGCTGGTCATTGGGATAGGTGTAGGTCGGCGAGCTCTGGCCCGGCGGGAAGGCAAGGTCCGGGTCGCCGTCGCTGTGTGGGGCCACCAGCCCGCCATGGAAGTGGACGACCGTCACCGGGGCGTTGCCGGTCACGTTCGGTCCGTGGAAGCAGGTGTTGATGTTGAAGGGGTGGTTCGTCCGCAAGGCACCGTCGGGCGTGCGCAGGTTGTTGATCCAGTTGACCGTCACGGTCTGGCCGCGCCGTGCTTCGATCGTCGGTCCGGGGGAGGTCCCGGCGTAGCCCCAGACGCGCGTGGGGGGCAGTTGTGCATGCAGTTGCTGCGAGAACTCCGTCATGCCGATGTCGTAGTGGGCCGCCCCGCCGGCCGTTCCCGTTGTGGGGGTCGCGATCGCGGGAACCGGAAGCGCATCAAGGAACGGTGTCAGGATGATGGGGCACGTCACACCGCTGCAGGGCGTGTTGTTCCCGTGATAGGTGCCGCCAGCCGCGGCGCACTGGGCGGCCGTCACCACCGAGCAGTTGCCGCTGGTGAGGCAGCAGGCCCCGGTCGGTTGCGGGCAGAGGTTGGGTGAGCAGTTCGTGCCGTCACCGGAATATGAGCCCGAGGCCGCCGTGCACTGTGCGCTCGTCAGCACACTGCATGTGCCATCGGGCTGGCAACACGCACCCGTCGGCGGGGGCGTGGTATAGGTCAAGACCAGTTGGGGACGGTCGGTCGTGGTGGCGTTCTGGAGCCCCTCAAACCGGCGCTGGGTGTTGAGTGTCCCCTCGTTGGCGTTGGCAAGCAGCCAGCCGAAGTTGTTCGCCGGGGTGGTCAGCCACCCTTGCACGTCCGCCGCCATCGTCGCCGATGTCCACTCATAGAACGTGTCGATTGTCGTCCCCACGCTCGAGGATGCGCTGGCGGTGGCGACAAAGTCGCCGCCCGCCGTGATCCAGTTCTGGGTGTTGAAGAACCGGTGGATCCAGGTCGCGTCGTTGGTGGTTGAGGTTGCGCCCGCGAACTCGCTCTGTGGCGCGTTCGAGGTTCCCTCGCCCCAGTTGCCCGTGAGCCGGTGCAGGTTGATGGTCCGGGCCGCGGTGTCACCGTTGACCCCGAGCACCAGCCGGAGCCGGGCGCTCGTGATCGTGGCGTTCGCCGGGACAGCCGAGAGGTCGAAAGCCAGCACGCCCCGGCGGCGCAGAGTGTTCTGGTTCCCGGTCCCGACCACGATCCCTTGGCCGACACCGTTGCTGAGTGTGCCCGTCGCCGTCTGGTAGAGTGAGTTGTCCTTGCTCGCGCCCACTGTCACCGTTGTCGCAGTCGTGCAGGGGTTGGGTGTGCAGACCGTGCCGTTGCCCTGGTACGTCCCGCCCCCGGCGGTGCAGTTCGCTTGCGTCACAACCGTGCACACGCCCGTAGTGCAGCACGCACCGGTCGGCTGAGGGCATGGGTTGGGCGTGCAGAGGGTGTTGTTACCTTGATACGTTCCGCCCGCGGTCGCGCAGGCCGCGGCCGAAAGGATGCTGCATGTTCCCGTCACGCAGCAGGCGCCCGTGACCGGCGCAGGCGGGGTGTAGACCACGGTCAGGATGGGGCGCTGGTTGGCCGTTGCGAACTCACGCGTGTTGAACCGTTTGGCCGCGCCCGAGACGTTCTCGACCCCGCGCAGGATCCAGCCGAAGTTGGTCGCCGGCGTGGTGTACCAGCCCTGCACGTCCGCAAGCACGGTCGCGCCCGTCCAGGTGTAGTTGCCTGTCGCGCCGACGTTTGTCGTTGCGCTCGCGCCCGCCACAAAGTCTCCCCCCGCCGTGGTCCAGTTCTGCGTGTTGAAGAACCGGTGAATCCAGGTGGCGTCGTTGGTGGTGGAGGCGATCCCCTGCCCTTCGCCGCCCTGCGTTGCGTCGGAGGTGCCCTCACCCCAGGAGTTGGTCAACCGGTGGATCGTGTGTGCCCGGGCCGTGTTGTCATTCACTCGTGAGCATGTCAGTTGCAACGATGCGCTGTTGATGGTCGACCCAGCCGGGATCGATGACAGATCAAACCGCAGAACTCCGCGCCGGATCGTGGCCCCGCCGTTGTTCGTGAGCCCGGCGAACATGAAGGTGCCGCGGCCGTTGCTGGTCGCACCCGTCGTGCTCTGATAGAGCGTGTTGTCAAGCACTGAGGTCAGCGTGACCGTCGTCTGCTGCGCCGTCGCCAGCGATCCGACGAAGCCCGCAGCGAGCACAGCCAACACACGCAGCATGCCCGCGCATCCCGCCATCCATCCTGTCCCCAGGCCGCGAGTCGTCACGTTCCCGCTCATGTCTTTACCCTTCGATTGCCAGGTCCACAACGACGGGTGCGCACCCGCACCCGTTGACTCAAGATACCCACTCATTGCGGGCGAGGCAGCCACCGGGGACACGCCGGATGAAAAAAAGCCGTACTTTGCGAGGGCCCGTCCTCCCGGCGGACCCGGTGGCTGCGAGTCGACGGGGCGATTTGTGGACGCCTGTAAGTACCCGATTCGGCAAGCACGTGGCCAGACCGCAGGGCACTGGCATCGGTCTACACCGGGGCCCCGGCAGCACCTAAGTTGCCCATATTCTCATGCCGTCCGCCGAGGTCCCTCAGCGCCGCCGACGCCGAAGGGCCATGGCACCGCCGATGCCAACGAGCATGCCTGCCCCAGGCGAGGGAATCTGAAAGGTCACGGTCAGTCGCGGGTTTGTGCCGTCGCTCAGGGCTTCGCGCGTGTCAAATCGCTTGGCGGAACTCGGCACGCTCTCATCGCCGATAAGGATCCACCCGAAGTTCAGGCCCGGATCCGCCAGAAACGCAGTGACATCTGAGACCAGACCCTCCGACGACCAAGTGTAGAAGCCCGGACCGATCACCTCGGTCGACGCGGATGAGAGGGCCGAGAAATCACCGCCCGGAGTGTTCCAGAGTGCGGTGTTGAATGAAGTATGCAGCCAAGTCGCGTCGCCCTCGGCTGCGGGCACTCCGCCCCCGCCTCCGCCCGACGTCCCCGAACTTGAGGAACCCTCGCCCCATGCCTGCGAGAGCGCATGCATGTGCACGATCGCACTCCCGCTGTTGACGGCCGTTTGGTTCAGCGTCAGTGTCACCCCGGTGACCGTCGCGCCCTCTGGGATCGAAGAGAGATCGAAGCGGAGAACGCCGCGGCGCTTGGAGTTCGTGCTTCCGGCGTTCCGGCCCACGAACATCGATCCGCCCCGCCCGTTGGAACTACTCCCAGCAACGGTCTCATAGAGGGTGTTGTCGGCCACGGCCGAGAGGTCGATCACATCCGCCAAGCACGCGGAAGAGCCACACAGCGCAGCGACAGCAACGAGTCCGACAGGGTTGACACTCATGGCCTCACTTTACACCAGAAAAACAGATCCGCAAGCCGAATCCCAGCCCAGTTTGTTCGCGGATCGCTGCGGGCATTCTCCAACTTCGCACGTCCCCCGCCCGCCTCTTCGACCCAACTACGCTCGTGCCCATGCGTCCCCTCTTTGTTCTCGGTCTGCTTCTGGTGTCGGTTGCTACTCGAGCCCACTCCCAGGCCCCTGAACTCTCGCGCGTTCCCCTGATTCGTGATGCCACGACGGCGGGGATTGGCAAGACCGCGCCGGACCTGCGATTGGCTCCTCTCGACGGGCCGGTGACTTCACTCCGAAACGCCGCCCGCGCCAAGGGCGTAGTGGTGGCGATGACAAGCGCCACCTGCCCGATCTCGCGCAAGTACGGCCCGCGGCTCGCGGCCCTCGAAGCGGTCTTTGGTGACCGCTTTGGCTTTGTGTTCGTGAATGCCGTGGACTCAGAGAGCCCGGACCGGATGCGCGAGAACATCCGTGGCTGGGGTCTCAAGGGGCCGTACGTCGTTGACAGTGACGGCGCGATCCGGCGCGGCCTTGAGCCGACGACGACCACCGAGGTGCATGTCTATTCGCCGGACCTCAAGCTGCTCTATCGCGGCGCAGTGGATGACCAGTATCGGCTCGGCGGGTCGTCGCCGGGCATCACGCGAAAGTACCTTGCCGATGCGCTGCTTGCTCTCGCGAACGGCGCCGCTGTCGATGCCCCGGCAACCGTCGCGCCCGGGTGCCTGCTCGACATTCCGCGTGGTGAAGCGACAGCCGTCGCACCCGCCGCCATGCCCTATTACCCCACGGTCGGGCGCATCATCGAAACCAGTTGTGTCTCCTGCCATAAGGCGGGGGGCGTGGCCCCCTTCTCACTTGAGTCCCCGCTCGCCGTCCAGGGCCGCGCCCGCATGATCGAAGCGGTCGTCAACGCCGGACTGATGCCGCCGACCCATGGTCACAGACCAGGGCCCGATGCTCTACCCGTGGCCGATCGGGCCCTCAGCGAGGCCGACCGCACCACACTCGTCAGTTGGCTCCGCTCCTCCCGCGTCGTCGGCACGCCGGACCAGCCCACCCGGGCCGACGCTCCACCGGGCCCGAACACATGGACCATCGGATTCCCGGATCTCATCCTCACCACCCCCGGTATCTCGGTCCCTCTCGAAGGGCCGCTCATGCACACACGCCAACTCATCCCGGTCAACACCGAGGCCGACCGCTTCATCCAGAGCATCGAGTGCCGCCCGATGATGCGCGACACCGTGGAGACTGCGTTCATCTATGTGGTTCGGCCGGGGGAGCCCCTTCCTGAGCGCGATGCCCTCCCCCCTTCGGCCCACCTGCTTA
>JBQTIJ010000139.1:0-4180 GCA_052388255.1 Phycisphaerales bacterium | reverse complement strand
CGCGGCGAGTCCGGTGAGCGCGTAGTACGACCAGCCGGATTCGATCGTGCCCGGCTGGTGATTGAAGACACCACCAAAGACCCCCGTCAGCAGCAGGCCTTCGACGGCCATGGGCAGGACATAGATGGACGACCAGCGAAAGCGGCGGCCGATGTGCGTAGAAAACCCAGAGAGCGCAGCTCCGAACGTGAAAGCAGCCAACACCCATCCGACGCGGGCCGCCAGCGCGAACTCGAACTCGACTCCATGGCGGCCAAACTGGGAAGCCGTGCCCGAGACGTGGCTGGTCGCCGAGTCACACGTGAGGATCGTGACGATGTTCGTGTATCCAGCGACCCATGCAAGGGTGATCGCCAGGCGGGCCTGCTGGGCGACTGAATGGGCCTTGGACGCAAACACGGTACCTCATGCCCCTTTGGTTTTGCGGCGCGATCGGCTCGAAACGTGGGGATGCAACCACCCGCGCCGCGAACACTTCATCGGACCGATTCGCGCACGTTCATCGATGCCCGTAGTCGCTCCCCGAGCGCATTGGCGGCAAGGACGGTGAGAAAGGTACAGAGCCCGGCGGGGACGGCCAGCCACCCCCAGAACTCCCCGGAGCCCGAGATTGCCCCGTCGATCAGCCGTCCCCATGAACCCGGGCTGCTCGGACCGATTCCAAGGAACGAGAGCGCCGTCTCGGCCAGCACGGCCTCGCCTACGAAGAACGCCGCACGAACGGAGACACCAGCGAGGGCGGAAGGCAGCATGTGCCGCACGATCACCGCGACGGTGGAGAGCCCGCCGGAAATCGCGCAGGCCACGAAGTCGGACTCGCGCAGTCGCAGGAACTCCGCCCGCACAAGGATCGCAAAGCCGGGAAAACCAAGCACTGCGAAGGCCACCACAATCGAGAGGGTTGACTTGGGAAGCACCGCAGCGACCACCACCAGCAGCAGACGGGCGGGAATCGACGCCATGATCTCGATCGTCCGAAGTCCGAGGGCATCGGCCCAGCCACGGAACCACCCCATCATGGAGCCCAGTGCGATGCCGAGCATGAGGGCGATGGCGGTGCTGCCGAGCCCGACGACCATGGCGAGACGGGCCCCGTGGATGAGTTGGGCGAGGACGTCCTGCCCGGAGGCATCGGTGCCCAAGACCGCGCGGGGGGATGCCTCGCGAGCGAGCGATTCAAGGCATTCGCTCTCCGAGACCTCGCCGCGAGCCGAGAAGGCCGCGAAGGCCTGCGTCACAGCGCGGCGTTCACGGGGCGTAAGGGCCATCGAGCCCTGGACGGCGGCACCGAGGGCCGCGCGTTCCTCACTTGTGAGGGTCCTCCGAGAGTTGAGTTCCGCATCGAGCGCTCGAGCCGCTGCGGGGGTGCCAATCGCCTGACCCAGCGGACCCCGAAACGCACGGCGAACTCCTTCAGTTGGGAGTCGTGTCGTCTCACCCATGGCCCGCCTGACCGCAGCGTCGAGAGCCGTTCGCACAGTTGCCTGGCGCTCCGTTGGGGCGAGCAGGGCCATGCGCTCCGCCAGCGCTTGAACCTCTGCGAGGGAGAGGGTCTGCGGCTGAAGCAAAGCACGGAGGGCCGTGGCGACCGGGGCACTCCGGGGCGCTCCCGGAGGAAGCCGAATCGCGGAAAGATCCTGCACATCCGGCGAGAACGGAACAAGCGTCCGATACACCACCGCCTCACCCCGGGCCTCGCGCTCACGAAAGACCGGCTCCGGCGGTCGCATGGGTGCGGGCCAGAGCAGGCCGGTCCCAACCGTCGCCAGCGCGAGAATGGCGAAGAGCGTCAACGCACTTTTGCGGAGTGCTTTGATACTGAACCCGAGCAGGAACAATGGCACACCGATCATGGCCAGCCAATCCGCGGGCGAGAGCGCACGAACGAGCGGGAACTCCCGTTCTCCACCGGCGGCCTCGACCATTAGCGGTAGACCTGACGCAACGAGCGGTGCATACAGCCCGGCGACACAGCACGCAACCAGCCAAAGACCGGCCCACCACGCGCCTGATCGCCACCGGCCGCGCCACCAGCGCGCGGGTGGCACGGTCCCGAGCGCGGGCTGAGGGTTGATGGGAAGGTCGCTCATGCCAGCCGGATCCTCGGATCCAGCCGCGCATAGCACAGGTCGGCGAGGAGCAGCGCAGCCCCGTTCACAAGCGCAAAGAGCGTGGTGATACCAAGGAGCAACTCGCGGTCTTTCTGGACGACCGCCTCGACAACGAGCCCACCAAGACCCTCGATCCCAAAGGCCTTCTCGACAACGATGGTGCCGCCGAGGAGAGCGGGGATTGAGCCAGCAAAGAGGGCCACAAAAGGGACGGCCCCGCTGCGGATCACATGGCGAAAAAGCACCGCCCACGGACCAACCCCCTTGGCCCGGGCCGTGCGGACATGGTCGGCATCAATCTGCTCCATCACCGCCGCGCGTCCGTAGCGCGAGATGAACGCGAGGTCGGCGTACGCGAGGCACAGCACCGGAAGCACCATGTGGTGCAGGAGGTCGATCGCCCGGCCCGGGTGCCAGACCCCATCGCTCCCCCGAGATGGCCAGAAGGAAACCCCATCGCCGCCCGCGGGGCCGGGCTCCCCAAGCCCATGCACGGGGAACCAACCAAGCCCCGTCGAACTTGCAACATAGCCGAGCAGGAGCGAGGCCACCCAAGCCGCCGGGAGGGCGTGCAGGCCGAAGAACAGCAGTGAGGTGAATCTGTCGAACGCTGTACCTCTCCGGAGCGCCGAGAGGACTCCGCACGGGAGCGCAATCCCGAAGACGAGCGCCAGTGCAACGAGGTTCAGGCCGACCGTCGGCAGAAGACGGCGCATCATGACCGTGGCCACGGGTTCACGCAGGACGATCGAATCGCCGAGATCCGGCAATCCGATCCAGACCGCGCCGGGGATCAACGGCAAGCCCGCCCGCGCTGGGTCATGCTCACGAACGAACTTCGCCATCGCCTCCGTTGCCGCGACGCTCTCGGACTGAGCCGACTTCAAATCCTTCTCAAGGGCCGCCCTCCGCTCGACCGCGCCACCCGGTTCGCCGGTGGTGGCGCGAGTGATCGCATCGAGCGCGGCGAGGTGGCGGATTCTTGTGCTTTCGACCCGATCGATGGCCTCGGCCAGGGTGCGCGGGGCGGGGGCTTCCGCCGTGACGACGGGCTCCGAATGCGGCTGAGCTTGCTTCAACAGCGGGCGTGGCGCTCTAAACACACGCCCGTCAGGTGTGACCACGGGGCGCTCACCGAACTTGATCGGCGCAAGCCCCCCAAGCCAGCGCACATACTGGGTCATCAAGGGCGCATCGAGGCCGTACCGGTCGGCAAGGTACAACTGCCGTCGGAGCACGGCCGCCGAGGGTGGCTCGGAATCTCCCGGCTCCGGCTCGCGATCGGCTGGCGGGCGCATCTCGCCCGGCATCGCCATCAACAGAACGAAGGCAAGGAACGTCGCGCCGACCAGCGAGACGAGGAGGAGCGCCGATCTTCGGAGGAGGAATACGGACATGGGAACCGGTGGGGCCGAGGTTCACCGAGTCAAGGCGCGGCCCGCTTGAAGAACTCCGCCCGCTGGATGCCCGCATTGTGGGCCTTGACGTTTCCGACCGTGCGCTTGATAAAGAGCAGCGTCGGCGAGGCGCGGAGGAATGTGCAGGGCTGTTCTTCGGCGAAGACGGCGTGCAGCTCGTGCCAGAGCTTGATCCGTTCGCCCCGGTCGAGCGTGCGGACGGCCCGGTCGATCAGCCCATCGGCGCGCTCGGAGCGCCATCTCGCGAAGTTTGACCCCGCCGGAGGGACCCGCCGACTGTGCCAGAAGGCCTCCGGATCCGCCTCTGGGTCGCGCGGGGTTGTGCCGAAGAGGGCCGCATCAAACTGGCCCTCACTCAGGCGTGCATTGGCCTGTGCAGGCGGGAGCGCCTCTGGAGTGCACCGAATCCCCGCCAGCGCGGCCCGCTGGGTGATGTACTTCGCCAACTCCCCGAAACTCGCGGGCGCGTTTGGATGCACAAAGACGAACTGGAGCGGCCGGCCTTGTGCGTCCTCGCGGACACCGTCCCCGTCTCGGTCACGCCAGCCCGCCCCGTCGAGCAGCGCCTGGGCCGCGGCGGCGTCCGCTGTGAGCGGGAGCACGCCCGGGTCATACGCGTGCAGCTGCGGGTTGCCAGGCCCGGAGATCGTC
>JBQTIJ010000138.1:0-10447 GCA_052388255.1 Phycisphaerales bacterium | reverse complement strand
GGTGACTGGTTTTCTGCGGTGTGCTCTTCCGATCCCACTTTTCTCGTTACAAAGAAAAAAAAATACGGCGCCCGGACCTTCGTCCGGGCTCCTCAGGGTTACGCATCAGTCTCTGTCAGCGAGCGATCACGGGCAGCCCTCGAAGAAGGCGGTGATGAACTCGTCAAGGTCGCCGGGCTCAACGAACCCGTCGCCGTTGAAGTCACAGAGGGCACGCTCCTCTTCGATATCGCTGAAGAAGAAGGTGATGAACTCATCGAGGTCGCCGGGCTCAACGAAGCCGTCGTCGTTGAAGTCGACGGTGCACGTGCTCGGGCAGTTGGTGGCGCCGGGGGAGTAGCCGAGGAGCAGTGCGCCGGGGACCGTGAGGAGGGTCTCGTCATACTGCGTCGCGGTGGTGCCGGCGGCGTTCTCAACGCCGATGGTCGTATCGTCGAGCGTGAGCATGTCGGCATCGAGCATGGAGTAGCGGTACTCGACCGAGCCGTCCTCGAAGATCACGGCCTGGAAGGTGTTGGTGTTGTTGGTGGTGCCGAACTGGCGGGCCTTGTCCCACTGGACAATGAACCGCAGATCCATGCCCGGAGTGCCGCGGGTCATGAAGTAGATGCCCGAGGAGCCAGCGACGGCCGGATCGTCGTTGAAGTTGAAGTCATCCCACGCCGGGTAGAGGGCGGAGTTGGGCGAGAAGGCGACGGGGATGTTCTCGTTGAGGAACTCCGTGTCGACCGCGCCAAGGTTGAACTGGATGTTGCCGTTGGTGCAGATACCACAGTTGGTGACACCGGCGCCACCGTAGAGGGAGAAGGAGAGGCCCATCGGGATGGGACCAAAGACGGTGTCGTCGCCGGCATTGGTCGTCGGCGTGGCGAGGATGCGTGCCGCCATGGGATCGGTGCTGATGTCCTCGAACGCGCCGGTACCGTTGACGATCACGTAGCTGCCTTCGGGAGCGCAGACCGTGCCGTCACCAAGGAAGGTGCCGGAGGTGCAGGCGCCGATGGCGACGATCGAGCAGCCGCCAGTGACGCAGCAAGCGCCCACGGCATCGCGGACCATCAGGGTGGCTGAGCCCATGCTCATACGCATCTGAGCATCGCTGACCGTGAAGGGGAGGTTGATGGTCCCGGCGGCCTGGGCCATGTTGACAGTGACGGTGCCAGAGAAGATGTTGTCGCCCGCCATTGCGTCGGGGGCGTTGCCGTCGTCGAGGAGGTTGATGGAGCCGCCGGCGAGAGCCGAGGCGTCAAGGGAGACAGCGATACCGGTGCTCGCCGGGATGAGCCCTGGAGTCACGGTGACCGCGACGGTGGCCATCTGGCCGCCGCCGTTGTGGACCGTGCCGGGGGTCGTGGCTGCGACGCCGGTGGGGTTCGAGGTCTGGCAGTTGCTCTGGCCGGGCGTGAAGGTGTAGTTGACCGAGGCGCCGCCCGCGAGCGTTGACTCGTCAAACTGCTGAGCGACGGTGCCCGCGGCGTTCTCGAAGCCGACGGTTGAGTCGTCAGCGGCGAAGACCGTGGCAACCATGCTGCCGTAGCGGATGGAGAATGAGCCGCTGGGGAAGAGGACAACCTGGAAGTTGTTGCTCTCGGTATCGATGGCGGCGCCGAACTGGGCGATGTTGTGCCACTGGACGATGAAGCGCTCGTTGGGGCCGCCCGCATCCATGTGCTGGGTGAAGATGCCGTCGTTGTTGTTGACGTTCAGGTTGAAGTCATCCCAGCAGGGGTAGATGGCATCGTTGGGAGCGGCCGCTGAGGGGATGTTGCCGTTGGTGAAGACGGTCGAGACGCCGGTGAACTGCAGGAAACCGTTGCTGCACACGCCCGCCGTGGTGCGGGACGTGCCGTTGAACTCAAAGGGGAAGGGGAGCGTGATGGGGAAGTTGGTGTCGTCCCCTGCAGTGCTGCCGGCGACGAGCGTGCCGGTGAGCGAGATGTCTTCATACGTGCCCATGGCACCGCTGGCGCCCGAGTAGGTGCCTGCAGCGTTGCAGGGGAAGTCGCGGCCGAGCCACGAGCCGCCGCTCGCGGCGCAGGCCACGGGATCGATGAAGGTGCAGTTGCCCATGTTGCAACATGCGCCGTTGGCGGGGTTGACAGCGAACACGATGTTCGCCGAGGAGGAGCGCATCTCGCCATCGCTGATCGAGGCCACGATGGGCCCGGCGAAGAGGGGGGACAGTGCGGCGACGGTGTGCGAGACACCGAAGACGTTGTCACCCGCGATGCCGTCGCCATGCATGCCGTCATCGAACATCGCCGTCATGGCGCTGCCGCCGATGGAGGAGAGGTCGAGGGTCACGGCGATGTTCGTGCTGGCGGGCACAGCGCCCGGCACCACGCTGACGGAGAAGTTGACCGCGCCGCCGACGTCGTTGAGTACGGCGGTCGGGGAAGCGGCGCCCGTGCCTGTGGGTGGCGAGGGGCAGTTGTTCTGGGCATTCTGGAAGGTGAACCCGACCGAGTTGCCCGCCACGATGGTGGCCTCGTTCAACTGCGTGTTGGCGGTGCCAGCCGCGTTCTCGCAACCGATGATGCTGTCATCAGCGGTGGTGATGGTGGCATCGATCGAGGAATACCGGAGCTCGAAGGTGCCGTTCTCGGCGAGAATGACCTGGAAGGTGTTGTTGCCAGCGCCGCCGAACTGGGGCGAGTTGGTCCACTGCACGATCTGGCGGAGATCGACACCGGCGGTGCCGCGGGTCTCCGTCCGGACCTGGTTGGTGCCGTTGAGGTCATCGGCGAGGACGTAGATGGCGTTGTTGGGGAGGGCTGCGCCGTTGATCGCGCCGCCGCCGTAGTAGGTGGTGAGGGTCGCGGCGGTGTCGAAGGTGATGTAGCCGTTGGTCGAGGCCTTGAAGCCCGTGACGCCGGCGCCGTAGAACGTGAAGGGGAAGGCGACGGTCTGGGTGGCGCTCAGCGCATCGTCACCGGTCGTGATGACGGTGCCGGTGGCCGAAATGTCCTCGAAGGCGTTGTTGCCGACCGCGGCGACATAGCCCGACGGGGTCTGGCAGAGGGTGGCGTTGCCGAGGAACATGCCGCCGGCCGTGAGACAGGCGTTGATCCCGGAGATTGAGCAGCCACCCATGTTGCAGCAGGCGCCGCTGGACTCGGTGATGGTGAAGGTGCCCGAGGTGCCGCTGGCAGAGTGACCCATGCCGTCCGAGACGGAGATGGGGAACGTGCCGACGAAGGCGGCTTGGGCCGTTGTCGTGTTCACCTGATAGGAGTAGATCCCGTCGTCGGCCGTGACGTCACCGTTCATGCCGTCATCGAGCATGGTGACAACGCCGAGTCCGAGGGCGGACATGTCGGAGGTGACCATCAGGCCGGTGACCGTCGGCTGCCCACCGGGGAGAACCGTGGCGGTATAGAGCGAAGTACGGGCCTGGTCATTGAGGACCGAGGTGGGGCTGAAGGCACCCGTCACGCCGTAGTCCGGGGGCGCAACAACCGTGAAGGTGTACCAAGTCACCTCGAAGCCATCCGCCTTGTTGGCGGCGCCCGTGGCGGTGCCGGAAAGCGAGGAGACGCTGATGTTGTTGTTGTTGGTCGCGGTGTTCAGGAGCGTCGTGCTGCTGTTGGCGACGGCGTTGGCGAAGTCGAGAATGTTGTTCTGGGCATCGCCAGCGATCGCCACCTGTGTGTTCGAGGTGTTGGTGTTGGACCAAGCGATGTAGTACGTGCCGGTGGTCAGTGTGCGCGTGAGCGTGTCGCCCGTGTCAGCACCGCCCATGGGGATGGGGTCAAAGTTGCTGTCATACAGCCAGAAGTCAACGTTCGTGGTGACACCCGCGCCGCGCGCGAAGGTGACCGAGCCCGCGGCAACCGTCGACGAGAGTGTGTTCGGGGTCACCGAAACAGACTCGAGCGTGCCGAGGTAGGAGCCCGTGGTGCTCGCAGAGCCCTGCACGCGGTAATAGATCTCTTCCTGGCGACCGAAGCCGTACCACTGGTTGGCCCGGATCGGGAGACCGCCGTTGCCGATCGTGGAGCTGGTCTGGAAGACCACGTCCGTCGTCGGCTGGGCAACGCTCGCGGCCTGCGAGATGCCTCGGATCGTGCCGGTGTGGCCGACCGTGCCGGTGGTGCTGAGGGAAAGGCGGTGGCGATAGATACCGAGCGGGGCCGCAGCCGTGCCCACACGGAACGTGTCGACCGAGGTGGCGGTGACCGTCGTGCTGGTGCTGGTACCCGTGGTGACACCCGAGAGCGTGTCGCCGTTGGCCATGCTCGTGACCAAGGTGGCCTGGGTCTTGGCATTGTTCGGCTCAGCCGCTTCGGGGAAATCGACCATGCCGCCAGCGAGCCCCGCGAGGAGCGTCGTGGCCGTGATGGCCGTCGCGTAACCAAGAACGTTCCGATACGTCATAAAACCACCTCTTCCTTATGAACGTGATGCGTGACCTGCGCCAGAGTTCGCCGCGCGGCGGGGGCGCAAACCCTCAAGTGCTTAGTCTGATGCGAAAGCGATAGGAAAGCAAGCAAAAACCACTGGGATCCATGCAACCGCACCCTCGGGCCATGCGAAAGGCGCGCCCGACCGGGGAAACCGCCCTACGCAGCCATGAAGCCACCACGAGGTGGCAAGATGGGGAGGTTGGACCTTGAGGATCGAACCGTCTGCCAGCCCGATCCTCTTTTCCCCTGAGGTTGAGGGAGAAGGCCTGCCGGTCGTGTCGGGTGGAGGGGTGCCGCGCTATCCTTCCCGGACCTCAGACCGCGTGACTCCCTTGGTCGAGGTCTGATTGAGGGTTCCCCCCATGGCCAAACCGACCACCAAAGCCGCTCCCGCTTCGACCCCTCCTGCCGCCAAGCCCGGGTCACCTGCCGCGTCGCTCGAGACCAAGCCATCCTCCAAGGGCGGGGGGCCAGTCTCCGTCACGCGCGAGGCCATCGCCCAAGCGGCATACTTGCGTTGGCAGAAGTTCGGCGGGGATCCGGAAGCCAACTGGCTGGCCGCGGAGCGCGAACTCGCGGCTCGATAACGCTCGCGCGGACGGAGATCAGCCGATCAGGCCCACCTTGGCGGGCGTGTGGCCGGGAATGACCTTGCCAAGGTTGTCATTGCCGAGGTGAACGCGGACGACCTCCGAGAGGACATCGCGAAAATCGGTGGTGTGCTGCAGGTCGCGCTGTTCGTGCAACTGGTCCGGGGCGAGGCCCGGCCAGCGGCCCATGACACGCGTGCCCGCGGCCCGGGACTTCTCCGCCAGTTTGACCGCGCCGCCCGCGACGAAGAGGGAGTTCCCCCAGCCGTGGTCGGTGCCGCCGGTGCCGTTCTCCGCGGCGGTGCGGCCGAAGTCCGTGAGCGTGATGAGCAGGACGTCCTCGCGGCGTTCGGCGAGGTCGTCCATGAAAGCCGCGACGGCCTCGGCGAGTTCGCCCGCGAGGTTGCCGAAAGTTCCGCCAGCGCCATTCCCCTGGTTCTGGTGGGTGTCCCACCCGCCGAAATCGACCTCGGCAACCTCCAGCCCGATATCGGCCTTGATCAGTCGAGCAACGTGCAGAAGCCGCTGGGCCAGGCCGGAGCGCGGATAAGGGCGGACCGGATTGTACTTGGTGCTTGATACCTCGCGAAGGTCCTTGATGGCCTCGAGCGTGTTGCCGCCGGCCTGGGCGAGGAGTTCGCGTGCCGCGTCGCGCTCTGCGGGGAGGGGCGTGCAGTAGGCGTGCTGCAGCGCCTGCGCGACACGATCGGGCGCGAGCCCCTCTGGAGCAGGGGGGGAGAGGTCCTCGACGCCACGAAGGGCATACGCGGGGGCTTTGCCGCGGAGAATGCGCGGCAGGGTGTCGCCGATGGCGACGGCGCGGATCCGACCGTGCCCGGTCGAAGTCTCAAGGTGGCGGTTCACCCAGCCATCATTGCCGATGGTGTTGCCGACGATGCCCGTCTCCCAGACATCCTGTTCCTCAAAGTGCGACCGGGTGTTCTTGTCATACCCGACGGCGTGGGCGGCGATCATCTCACCCCGGTCAAAGAGTGGCTTGAGGGGCGCAAGCCGGGGGTGGAGGCCGAAGTGGCCGTCAAGGTCGATCACCCCTTCGCCGGCGCGGGGCCCGGCGGCGGCGAGTGCCAGCGTGGGCCGGAGCTTGGCATAATGTGGATCGCCAAAGGGGACGACAAGGTTCAGGCCGTCCGCCCCGCCGCGGAGGAAGATGACGACAAGGGTCTTGCCCCGGGTGGTCTCCATTGGCGCGATGGCGGCACCTGCGGAGCGCGCGAGTAGCGGGGCGACGCCCACGTACGCGGCAAGAAGGCCGGACGACTGAAGGAAGAACCGGCGGGTGAGCGGAGTGTTCATGTCGGTGCTCGGCGAAGAGAGCGGGGATTCAGCGGAGGTTGTTCTCGGGGAGCTTGGCGACGAGTTCGCCGATGGCGCGGACGCGGTCATGGGGCGAGCCCGTTGTGGCGGCGGCGGCGTCAAGGGCGGCCTGGTTGGAGGCAGGACCGAGGACGCGCCCGGTGAGCCGGATGGCGATCGAATCTATGACGCGCTGGGGCCAGCGCGGGTCCTTATCGGCATTGCCCCAGCGGGCCCGTGGGAGGGCAAGGTTGGAGATGCTCCAGCGCAGGTCATGGGCGAGGCGCCAGCGCTGCACGATGGCGTTGGAGTCGGCGTAGGCGGCGTCAAGCTCGGGGTAGCCGTCGGGCGTGGCCCGATCAAAGAGCCCCGCGCCGCTGCGCTGGAGGAAGTCGATGGCCATCCAGGGGTTGTTGGCGCGCGAGGTACGCTGCATGCGGAGGACGAAGTCAAGAGGGCGGGCCAGCCGCGGGGGGGAGGCAGAGTGAAAGGCCGGATCGGTCCCAAGGGCGAGGAGGACCTCGCGCAGGTCGCCGCCGGTTGATTCGAAGGTCGCGCTCAGCCGTTCAACGAGGGCGGGGTCGGGGGAGGAGGTTGTGTAGTGGGCGGCGAGTTTGGTGCAGATGAAGCGGGCGGTGCTGGGGTGGGCGGCGAGGGTCTCGATGACGGCGCGGGCCCGGTCGTAGCGGCCGGCGCGATCGGTGCGGGGATACTCAAGGCCGAGGATGGTGAAGGGGCCGGGCTCGCTCAGGGCGGGATCAAAGCGGAACTCGTGGTGGCGGATCTCGCCGCCGCTCTGGCCGTCACCTTCCTGGGCGGCGGTCCAGCCCGTGAGGAGGTGCGCGAGGGAGGTGACATCCTGCTGGGTGTACCCGCCACGGACGCCAAGGGTGTGCAGCTCCATGATCTCGCGGGCGTAGTTTTCGTTGAGTTTGCCCGCGAAACTCTGGGCCTGATCAAGGTAATGGAGCATGGCGGGGCCGGTCGCGCTCGTGAAGAGCAGGTCGGCAAAGGGGCCGGGCCCGGCGATCGAGAAGGCGACGTGTTCGCGCCACTTGCGTTCACCCTCGGTCTTGTTGATCCAGGTGGAGAAGTGGTTCTGGGCCCAGAGCACAAAGCGGGCCCGCACGGGGTTGGTGGTTCGAAGGGCCTGCTGCAGGGCGCGGCCCTTGACCTCATACTCGCTGCGCGGGTTGCGGAAGTAGACGAGCCCGCGCCCGAGCGCGGCAAGTTCGCCCGGGCCGGGAGCTGGCTCAAAGAGCCGGGCCCGGAGGTAGGGCTCCTCGCCCATGCTGAGCAGGGTGGCGAGTTCGCGTTCTTCCGGGCCGAAGGCGAAGCGGTGAAGCAGGGTGATGGCCCGCTCGTATGCGGTGGGGGGCTCGGTCGCGCTCGGGGGTTGTCGCACGAGCGTGCGTTCCTCGCTCGTCATGGTGTTGCCGGCGTGGTCGCGCACGCGGACGGCGATGGTGTGGGGGCCGGGCTCGAGGTCGCGCGCCAGGATGGGGATGACGAACGGACCCGCCTCGCGCACCAGCCAACGGGTGTGGCCGGTCTGCACGCCGTCGACGATGAGTTCGGCCTCATGGAGAGCGACGTCGTCCGCCGCTTCAATGACCACCGCATCGGCCTCGTTCACAGTCCATTCAGTCCTGGGGCCGGGGTACAGGAGGGTGACCGAGGGTGGTGTTGCATCGCCGGGCGCGGGGCGCGGCCGGAGAACCAGGGCCTGCACAAAGAGGTTTCGGTCCCCCTTGCCGGGTTGGTGCGCATCGTTCTCGAAGGTGATGGTGAGCGATTTTTCACCGGCGGTGAGATCGACCGTGCCGCAGGCGTGTTCACCCCACCAGGTGGGGATATCGGTGCGTGAGAGTTCGCGGGTGGTGTCGCCCGCGGTCGCGGCGATGATCGCGATGGGGGCACCGCCAAAGTGGTCGCCGCGGGCTTCAAGAAGGACATCAAAGCCCCCATGCAGTTCGTGCGGCAGGGTGAGCGTGAGGGTGCCGTTGCTGGAGAGATCGAACCATGCGCGCTCGTCGCACTCGCCGCGCTTGGCCCGGGCCCGTGAATCCTCACTCCAGCTTGGGTCATGGAGCGCGAAGCGCTCGAGAGGAACGACGGGGGCCTGCGGATCGCCAACGGGCCCATCCCAGCGAACGCGCTGGAGGGGCGATGCCGCGGCCATTCCGCCGGGGAGAATGGCGCGGAGCTGCAGGAGGTTCTCCCCGCGGCGCCATGCGGAGGCGGGGACATCGAACTTGGGGTTCGCGCTCCGCTGCGTCGCGAGGGCGCGGCCATTGAGCACGAGGGAGACGACGGGCGCGCTGGCGGCGGTGGGCGAACGTTCGAGGGCGGGCCAGAAGCACCGACCAGCGACATGCAGATCACCGGCGGCGACCGTGCCGTCGAGGACCTCGTCAAAGGCGATGCGCATGGGCACGGCGCGTTCGCCGTACGGATCATCGCCGGTTGCGGCGGGCCCGCCTCCGCCCATCATGCCGCCGACCATGCCCGCCATCGCGTTCACTTGGCCCGCGCCGGTCATGGAACCCATCGCGCCGGAGGAGGCCTGATCAGCGACGGGGGCATCGCCGATCCGGAGGACTTCGAGGTAGTCGGTCTTGAGATTGCGGTCGGCAGCGCCCTCGACGTAAAAGTCATTTTCAAAGTAGGGCGTAAGGATGCGCTCGCCGGCGCGGATGGTGATGGGGACCCCGAGGGCGAGGCGGTGCCACTCTGGGCGGAGCAGGCGGGCGTTGGTCGCGCCATATTGGGCGCCATCGAGCACCAGCGAGACGGTCGGGAGCGCGCCCGCGGCGGCGGACCCGCCGAAGGCCCCCATGACCTGATAGACACCATCGCGCTCGACGGTGAAGGCGAGGACCCCGGCGGGTTCGGCGGCGTAGTTCGAGAGATACCGGCCGCCGCTGCAAGCGCGGTCGGTGCCGAGGGAGAGGCGCTCGCCGGGGAAGCGGCGCGGGCGGGTGCCGGTGAAGGGTGCTTCGGCCTCGAGGCGTGTGACCTGCTCGGCGGAGGGACGGGGGGTGCGGAGCGTGACGGGCTCGCCCGCGCGCTCGCGGCTGGCGCGGTCGATCATGACCGGTTCAATGAAGAGGCATTCGCCGGAGAAGGCCGCGGTGTCGATCTCAAAGATGGCAGTGCGGGTGGGGCCCCAGCCCGGGGCGGAAAATGAGACGGGTTTGAGGGCGACGGGTTCGGCAGCACCCTGAGCGACCACTCGGAGCGCGCAGGCGGCGACGGTTGGTTCATCCTCGATCTCGACCGCAAGGGCGAAGGTGCCCCAGACGGCCGCGCCCGGCGCGGGGGCGATCAGCACCGGCGGGCGGGCGGGGGCACGGCGATCGATGACGCGGACGAGCACCTCTGCGCTCCCGATGCGGAGGGCGGTCTCGCCGGGGTGCTCGGCCCGCACGCGGATGAAGGTCCGGCCGCCCGACTCAGCCCGCCGGGGTGGACCGAGGATCGAGAGCGGCGACCCTTCGGGGAGGGGTTGGAGCGAGGCAGCAGCGGCCTCGGTGGTGTCGACAGCGATCACACGCGTCGAGCCGACTTCGATGGTGGTGCGGCGCGGGGCTGGGTGGTCCGGGCCGGCCCGGGCGCTGGGCGCGATGGCGAGACCCGCAGCGAGCATGACCGCCCCTGCCAGTTGCATCACACGCACGCACGGGGAGACAGGACGCATGGGCGACCTCCGTGGCGGGTGCGTTGGTGGGGGCAAGGGTGGGCTTGCCGCGGGAGCCGGGGCGATCCGCCGGAGCGGATGGTACGGAACCCCTCAGCGGGCGGGTGGGGTGAGAGAGCGTTGGGTTGATGAGGTCAATGCTCAGGGAGTGCGCAGTGGCCGCCGTTCTTCTCGTGGTAGTCCTGGTGATAGTCCTCCGCTGAGTAGAACGCACCGGCGCGGGTGACGGAGGCGACTTCAGTCACGATCTTGCGGGTCTTGAAGCGGTCGGTGGCACTGATGGTCTCGATGACCTTCTTCACGGCGGCTTCCTGGGCGGCGTCGGTGGTGAAGATGGCGGAGCGGTACTGCGTGCCGACGTCCGGCCCCTGGCGGTTGACGGTGGTGGGGTCGTGGTACTTGAAGAAGAGTTCAACGAGCGTGCTGTAGGCGACCGT
>JBQTIJ010000137.1:0-6304 GCA_052388255.1 Phycisphaerales bacterium | reverse complement strand
GTTCGAGTACAACACCAACGCCCGGCTCTACCGCGCGCTCGAACTCAAGCTCTTCGAGGACAGCCGCGACACCATCAAGCTCAAGAACCTGGTGAGCAGCGTTGTGGACGATGAGACACAGACCAAGATCGACATCGTCAAGCAGCGCCTGATCAAGAACTTCGGCTACAACGACACCAGCGCGACCGACGTCCTGAACTACGTCGCCAGCATCTTCGCGCGGGGCGACAGCAAGAGCAAGTGACGCGGCAAATTGCCCCGTGGCCGTTCAAGGGAGCAGCACGCGCTGGCCCGCCTCCGTCCGGGTGCCCGCAGGGTCGCTGATGCAGTGGCTGAACCCGGGTCGTAGCGCCCCGCTCCCCCACCGTCCGTCGGGGGTCATGGCGATCAGGGCCACCTGGTGCGATGGGTGCAGGGTGTACGAACCGCGCACACGCTCGAGCACCGCGCCGATCGCCTCCACCGGTGAGCGCCCTTGCCGCATGAGCTCCACACACAGAAAACTCCCGCAGACCCCCATCACGAGCTCCCCATTGCCCGTAGCCGCGGCTGCCCCGGCGGATTGGTCCACATAGAGCCCGTGACCGACGATGGGCGAATCACCGACCCGGCCGGGGACCTTGAAGGCCAGCCCGGAGGTGGTGCAGACCCCACCGAGCGAGCCGCGAACGTCGCGGGCGAGCACACAGACCGTGTCGTGCGAGCCAAGCGGCCCGCCCCGGGCCTCGCGGTAGCGCTCCTCGACATTCATCGGTGGGACAAAGCCCTCGCGCTCAGTCCAGTGGGCCATGCCTCCCCCATCGCTCCACTGGTCGAAGGCGGCCCGAGCGGGTGGAAGGAGTGTCTCGCGCGGCAGGAAGCCCTGGCGCTGGGCAAATGCTTCCGCACCGTCTCCGGCGAGCATGACATGGATGGACCTGTCCATGACGGCCCGGGCCACGCGGGCGGGGTTCGGATAGTTGCGCAGGTAGCAGACCGCGCCGCATCGAGCGGGCCCCGTCATCACGCACGCATCGAGCGAGAGCCGGCCGGAAGCATCGGGAAGGCCGCCCGTGCCGACCGAATCGACGGCCGGATCGTCCTCCACGGCCGTAGCCGCGGCGATGCATGCGTCGAGCGCGTCTGCGCCGCCCTGCAGTTGCGGCATGCCCGCTGCGTTGGCGACGGGCCCGAAGGACCAGGTGGAGAGCATCAAGGGCGACACGAGGGACATGGGCGGATCGTTCGCAGTGCGATCACGCTGAGGTGGCAGGGGCCGAGTTGGGTGTCAACAGTGGCCGTGGAGCGGATTGGGCTGTATTCTCACCCCACGTCATCCCGTGCCGGGCGTGTGCGCTCGGCTGTGACTCCTCTTGGAGTGTTGCCGAATGCCCAGCCAGCAGACCACCATCGATGCCCCTGAACAGACGCTCTGGGGGCATCCCAAGGGGCTCTTTCTTCTGTTCATGGTGGAGATGTGGGAGCGGTTCAGTTTCTACGGGATGCGGGCGATCCTCGGGCTCTATCTCAAATGCAAGGTCACGGGAATGGAGCCGCTGCCCCAAGGCGTTGAGCCGGGCTTCAACCCCGGGCGGGGCTGGACTCAATCGGAAGCGAGCAACCTGACCGGGTGGTACGGCGGAATGGCGTATCTCCTGCCGATTGCCGGTGGTCTGATCGCGGACAAGTTCATCGGCACGCACCGTTCGATGGTCGTCGGCGGTGCGCTGATCGCCCTCGGGCACATTGTGCTGGGTCTCTCCGGGCTTGGCGAACTCAACACGAGCGCCCTCGGGATGTCCGTGTTCATCACCGGCCTCGCCCTCATCGTGATCGGGACGGGGCACTTCAAGCCCAGCGTCTCGGTCATGGTAAATCAACTCTACAAGGACGGTGACCCCCGCCAGCAAGGCGCGTTCGGGGTCTTCTACATGGGGATCAACCTTGGAGCATTCCTCGGAACGTTCTTCGTGGGCTTGCTTGGTGAGAAACTCGGATGGCACTGGGGCTTCTCGCTCGCGGCAATCGGCATGGTCGCTGGCCTGGTCAACTACCTCGCCTTCCGGGAGAAATACCTGAAGGGCATCGGGCTTCCGCCTGATGGGAAGGGATCATCGGCCGGTGGGTTCTTGGTATCGGGCCTGATCTTCTCCGCATTGGTGGGCGTGGCATTCCACTATGGCTGGCTGGGCAAAATCGATCAAGTCTTCTCTGACCCCCGGGTCTTCTGGACGCTCCTCGGGGCCGGGCTTCTTGGGGCGGTGGTGTTCACAGCAACGCAGAAGGTGGGCGACCGCGGGCCCGTCGCAACGATCTTCATCTACATGGGGTTCAACTTCCTGTTCTGGCTCGCGTTTGAGCAGGCCGCGACCAGCGTGAACTTCTTCACCGACGAGAAGATGGACCGAGATCTCGGGGGCTTCCTTGTCCCCACGAGCTGGTTCCAGAACATCAACCCGATCACCATCATCATTCTCTCGCCGGTGTTCGGCATCCTGTGGGCGGCGCTCGCCCGCAAGAAACTGCCCTTCCCTCAGCCGGTCAAGATCGGCCTTGGCCTCATCTGGCTGGGGCTTGGTTACTGCTTTATGGTCATCGCGGGGCGCCAGGTCATTCAGGACGGCGCAATGGCAGCGATGTGGCTGATCTTTGTCACCTACTTCCTGCACACGGTCGGCGAGCTCTTCCTCTCCCCCACCGGCCTCTCGTACGTCTCCCGGGCAGCCCCGCCCAAGCACAAGTCGCTCCTTATGGGCGTGTGGTTCCTTTCCAGTTTCTTGGCCTACACCGTCGGCGGCAAGCTCGCCGGGCATGCCGATGCCGCGACCATCAAGGACCAGAAGTTCTTCTTCCAGAGTTGGGGCATCGACTTCGGCGGCGGCTACGCGAACTTCTTCTTCCTGTTCGTGTTCCTGTCTGTCGGCGGCGGCATTCTCATTATCTTGCTCACGCCCCTGCTGCGGCGGCTGATGCGTTCGCCCAACGACTGATTCGGGCGACCCGACGGGCATCTGCATAGCAACCGGCGCCCGCCCATCAGGGCGGTGCGCGCTGGCACGGGTGGGTGGGTTAGCGCGGTGCGCCCTGAAGTTCCCCGAGCGGGGGGCAGTTGGGGGTCAGCCGAAGCGACCCGTCACATAGTCCTCGGTCTGCTTCTCGCGCGGATTGGTGAACATCCCCAGTGTCTCGCCCACTTCGATCAGGCGGCCTTCAAAGAAGAAGGCGGTCTGATCGCTCACCCGGGCGGCTTGCTGCATGTTGTGGGTCACGATCACGATCGTGTAGTTCTCTCGCAATTCGCGGATGAGGTCCTCGATGCGGAGCGTGCTTTTGGGGTCAAGCGCGCTGGCGGGCTCGTCCATGAGCAGGACCTCCGGGTTGCTCGCAATGGCCCGGGCGATGCAGAGTCGCTGCTGTTGTCCACCGGAAAGACCGAGGGCGGATGCTCGCAGCCGATCCTTCACCTCATCCCAGAGCGCGGCCTGGCGGAGGGACTGTTCAACCAGCGCATCGAGGTCCCGGCGCGACATCACGCGATGAAGCCGGGGGCCGAAGGCCACATTGTCATAGATGCTCTTGGGGAAGGGGTTGGGCTTCTGGAAGACCATGCCCACACGCCGGCGCAGATCGACGACATCCACGGCGCGTCCGAGGATCGTCTGGCCGTCGAGCGTCATGGTGCCCTCGCAACGGGCAGACGCGACGAGGTCGTTCATCCGGTTCATCCAGCGGAGGAACGTGCTCTTGCCGCAGCCGCTCGGGCCGATGAGCGCGGTGACACGGCGCTGGGGGATATCGAGCTCGATGTTGTGCAGCGCCTTGAACGCGCCGTACCACGCGGAGAAGTCCTTGACGGCGATCGAGACCGGGGGCTTCTCTTCGCCCCCCAGGCGCATATTCGCGAACTCGCGTGCGATCCGCGAGAGCGGGTTGGCGTTCGCTGGCGGGCTCGTCGAATCAGCGCGGGGCGTGGGGATGGAGGGGCCGGTGGTCATGGTGGATGCGTCCGGCCGATCGACCGGCGGGGGGGATTTCACCTCAACAACAACGGGATGTGTGCGGGTGAGATTGTTCACGCGTCAGCCAAGCCGTTTCTGGAAGATCTGACGAACGACAATCGCCGCCCCGTTGAAGCAGAGCAGGACGGTCATGAGCACGATGATGCCCGTGGCGGCCACTTGGTGGAACTCAACCTGCGGGCGCTGGGCCCAGTTGTAGATCTGCAGGGGCATAGCCGCGAAGTCGGACATCAGGTTGACCGGGGCGAAGGTGATAAAAAGGAACCCGCCCACGACCAGCAGCGGCGCGGCCTCGCCGATTGCGCGGCTCATAGCAAGGATGGTCCCTGTCATGATGCCTGGAAGGGCCGAAGGAAGAACCATCATGCGGACGGTCTGCCACCTCGTGCACCCGATGGCGAATGCCCCCTGGCGGAGGGAGTTGGGCACCGCCCGCAGGGCTTCGCACGAGGCGATGATGATGGTGGGAAGGACCACCAGGGCGAGCGTGAGCCCCCCCGCGAGCACGCTCCCGCCGAAGGGGAATCGAACGAAGAAGACCGAGCCCTCGCGCCCGAAACGGACCATGTTCTCCGTGCTGTACGACGCGACGGTGGCACAAGGGATGACTCGGGCCTGCGCTCCCTCGCCCGTGTCCATGGTGACGTGCCCATTCTCCACCGACTGGAGCTTGCCTCGGAGAGTGGTGCCATCCGAAAGGACAAAGACATGCGTGTGCGCCAGCACTTCGCTTTCGTGAACGATGTCGGCACGGTCGATGACCATGCGCCCCTGCCGCGGGCTGTCGATCGTGAGCGTGGTGTCGGTGTCATCCACTCGAAGCGCCTGCACCACCTCCCCCGAGCGGAGTTCCAGACGCACCATACGGTCGTACATTGCCTCGTTGGGGCTGCCGAAGAGGCCAAACATCCGCACGAAACAGGTCAGGCCGATGATCCCATAGACAATGGAGGGAACCCCGGCGAGGTTGCGGATATTGAGCTGCACGAACCCATGGAGGCGCTTGAGCCAGCGCGCCTTGGGCTTGTACTCCTCGAGAAAGATGGCCGAACCCACCCCCATCGGCAGCGCGATGACGATGCACGTTGCGCACACCCACACCGAGCCCCAGATTGCGGGCATGAAACCCGTCAGCGAGGGCTTGCGCGAGGGGGCGAGTTTCAGGAAATCGAGCGAGAGAAAGCGGGTTCCCTGGGCCACCACCGACCAGAGCAGAACGACAAGGACGGCGACGCACAGGGCGGTGATCCCGACGCAGATTCCGAGGAACAGCCGGTTCTTGAGCGTCCGCCAGAGGGGGCTGCGAGGGGTGCCGCGCCGAGCGAGATCAGCCAAGGTCGGCTGAACCGCCGTGTGGCCCGAGTTTGTTGGGCGAGTGGCCATCAGTCGTACTCCTCCCGGAACCGGGCGAGCACGCGGTTGCCGATGAGGGTCAATGCCATGGTGCACACGAAGAGCACGGCGCCGATGGCATAACAGGACTTGTACTCGACACCGTCGGCCGGGGCATCGCCCAGAAAAATCTGGACCATCCAGCCCGTCATGGTCTGCACCGAATCGCGTGGGTCGTAGGTGAGCTGGGCCAAGGAGCCCGCCGCGAGGGCGACGATCATGGTCTCCCCCACCGCTCGGGCGATGGCGAGCAGGTAACTCGCGATGATCCCCGAGAGCGCGGCGGGGACGACGATCCTGATCGAGACATCAAATCGCGTCGCCCCGGTGGCAAAGGCGCCCTCCCGCAGCGAGCGGGGCACGGCTTGGAGCGCATCCTCGCTCAGCGAGCAGACAATCGGGAAGGTCATGATCCCCACCGCGAGCCCTGCGGAAAGGGCGTTGTAGGCGTCGATCTCGCGGTGGCCGATGAGCCACCCGAAGGCAGGGAGAACGTCGCGCAGCGCGGGGGTGATGACCGTGAGCGCGAAGAACCCATAGACCACGGTCGGGATCCCCGCGAGAACCTCGAGGACCGGCTTCAGAAACGCCCGCAGCGGGCGCGGGGCGTACTCGCTGAGATAGACCGCCGTGATTAGGCCGAGCGGGAGCGCCACGACCGCGGCTACCGCCGTCACGAGCATGGTGCCGCAGACAAGAGGCCACATGCCAAAGTGCTTCTCGCCCCCCATGAGCGGCGACCAAGTAGTGCCGAAGAAGAACTCGGCGAAAGAGACCTCCGGCATCAGGAAGAAGCGGTACGTCTCAGAGAGCAGCACTGCGACGATCGCGAAGGTGGTGAAGATCGAGAATGCCGCAAGAATGATGAGCCCGGCGTTGATGAGCCACTCGACGCGATAAGCCCATGCGTGGTC
>JBQTIJ010000136.1:0-3004 GCA_052388255.1 Phycisphaerales bacterium | reverse complement strand
CCCTCCGCGGCTCACAAGCCGCGGCCCCATTGAAGGGTTTTGTCGAGCTTCCTGAATGTTCGGGTCAGTTCCTCTCCGCGGCTCACAATCCGCGGCCCCATTGAAGGTTCACGTCGCCCTTGAGGATGGTTTTGCTTGCCGCCCCCTCCGCGGCTCACCAGCCGCGGCCCCATTGAAGGTGCTCGATCGAGCATTCGTCTGCCACGTCGATGACCCCTCCGCGGCTCACAAGCCGCGGCCCCATTGAAGCAACATCGAGCGCGTGGTGGTGGCGGGGTCGCGGGCCCCCTCCGCGGCCCACAAGCCGCGGCCCCATTGCCCCTCTCCTCCCGCACCCACACCCCGCCCCACACCCCCCGCCCATGCCCGCTCCCAGCACCGCCACCGATCTCCGCCCCTGCCGCGGGGGGGAGGTTGGCGATATCCTCACCCCCTGTGACCACCGCCCACAACCTCCACACCCCCCGCGCCGCCCGCACACCGGCAGTTTTTCCCTTGGCCCACGCCGGGCCAGCGGTCGGCGTGCCGCAGGAGCGCGATCGTGGAGCCGCGGCTCGGTTCGGCCTTCGATCTCGGCGCGTGGCTCCGGGCGCGTGCGCTCTTCTGCTCGCGCTCACGGCCGGTCTGGCCTTCGGGCAGCCGACGGCGCCCTCTTCGCCCGCTCCTTCGGCTCCCCCTGCTCCACCCGCGCCCCCCATCGGTCTTGAGGCGTATGAGAACCGCCTCACCCGCGCTGTTGAGATCACCGGGCTCAAGAGCACCGATGAGCAACTCGTCCGCAACGCCATCCGCAGCGCGCCCGGCCAGCCCCTGAGCCAGACCCGCGTGCAGGAAGACATCCGCACCCTCACGCGTCTCGGCCGCTTCAAGGAAGTCGCCGCCACCGTCCAGCCCTATGACGACGGCACCGTCGCACTCCGGTTCGTCCTGGTGGAGGCACCCATCATCAAGGACGTGCAAGTCACCGGCAACTTTCAGGTGACGGACCCAGAACTCCGCAACGTCGTCTCGCTCCTTGCCAACACACCCGTCGATCGCTTCCAACTTGATCGAACCGTCCGCGCCATCGAGAACCTCTACCGCCGCAAGGGCTACTACCAGGTCACCGTCACGGTTGACGAAAAGGAACTCACCGAAAACGGCAACGTCCTCTTTGTCATCCGCGAGGGCGAGCGCCTCGCCGTCACCGACATCACCTTCGAGGGCAACGTCATCTTCGCCGCTCGCCAACTCCGCCCCAGCATCAAGACCGAGGAGTCGGGCATCTTCCAGTCCGGCACCCTTGACGACAACCTCCTTGACCAGGACGTCGCCGCGATCATCAAGTTCTACAAGGACCGCGGCTACCTTGACGCCCGCGTCGACCGCCGCATCCAGCCCGCCCCCAACGGGCGCGAGTGCGCGGTCAACTTCCTGATCGAGGAAGGCCCGCTGTACACGCTCCGCTCGGTCCGCATTGACCTCGTGCAGGCCGGCGATGAGAAGCGCCCCGCCCGGCCGGGCGATGGACTCGGCACGGTCATCATCTCGCGCGAGCAAGCCGCGGGGCTCATGCCGATCCGCTCGGGCGATGTCTACAGCATCGACAGGATCAACAAGGCCGTGGAGAACCTCAAGGCGGCCTACGGGCAGATGGGGTACATCGACGCGAGCGTCACACGCTCAGACCTGCGCGACCCGGCCCAGCCGGTGGTGGACCTCTACCTCCAGGTCTTTGAGGGGAGCCCCGCCAAGACCGGCCTCATCATCATCAAGGGTGATGAACTGACCAAGCAGACAGTCATCCGCCGCCAGGTGAAGGTGCAGCCCGATCGCCCGCTCGATGCGACGGCCGTGCGCGAGACCGAGCAGCGCCTCGCCAACATCGACCTCTTCGCCGGCCCGCGCGAGGGCCGCCCCGAGCCGCGACTCACCGTCCAGCCCACCGACCCGACCAACCCGGGGTACAACGACGTCCTCATCGAGGTTGAAGAGAAGAACACCGGCTCGCTCTCCTTCGGTGTCGCGGCGGGCTCTGACGGCGGCGTGGTCGGCGCCATCACGCTCACCCAGCGCAACTTCGATCTTTATGATGTGCCCGACTCCTTCTCGGAGTTCTTCACCGGCCGGGCCTTCCGCGGCGCGGGCCAGCGGTTTGAGATCGCGGTGCAGCCCGGCTCGCAGGTGAGCAACTACTCGATCTCACTCACCGACCCCTCGCTCCTCGATTCGGAGTATGGCCTCGGCGGCAGCGTCTATTACCGCCAGCGCGAGTTCAACGAGTACGACGACGACCGCCTCGGAACATCGCTCAACCTCTCGCGCCGCTTCGGGCAGATCTGGTCGGGCTCACTCGGCCTGCGCATCGAGAACGTGGACATCAGCAACATCGACCTCGACTCGATCGTCGACGTCTTCGCCGTCGAAGGCGAAAGCTCGATCTCCGGCCTCGCCGCCCGCCTTGTCCGCAACACCGCCGACAACCGCTTCCTCCCCGGCAAGGGCACGCGCCTTGAACTCGGTGTCGAGCGCGTCGGCCTCCTTGGCGGCGACTACGACTTCACCAAGCTCGGGGCCGAGTACCAGATCTTCCTCACCGTCGGCGAGGATTACCTCGGCCGCAAGACCATCCTCACCTTCAAGACCTCCGCCAACTACATCCCCGAAGGCGAGAACGAGGTCCCCATCTTCGAGCGCTACTTCCTCGGCGGCCGCAGTTTCCGCGGGTTCAACTTCCGTGGCGTCTCGCCCCGCGGCCTGCAGTTTGACCGCACGACCCCCGACCCCACCGACACCATCGCCAGCAACGATCCCGCCGGCGGCACCTTTGCCTTCTTCTTCGGCCCGGAACTCGAGCAGCCGATCTTCCAGAACGTGGTCTCGACCGTCATCTTCATCGATTCCGGCACCGTCACCAACAACGTGGGCTTTGAGGACTACCGCGTCTCCGCCGGCATGGGCCTGCGACTGCGCTTCCCCGCCCTCGGCCCCGCTCCACTCGCCTTTGACTTTGGCTTCCCCGTCG
>JBQTIJ010000135.1:0-4761 GCA_052388255.1 Phycisphaerales bacterium | reverse complement strand
TGCAAGCAGACCACGAACAACGTTCTTATTCACGTGTCTCTCCTTCCTTCCACAATGATCCGAGTGACACGACACGACACGCCGGAAAAACCGGACACGACACCGAAACTTACTGCATGCAGGCTATTCTGTCAACCAAAGCACCTCAAAAACCGCGAAAACGGCAAAGTCCTCCCAGACCTGCACACCCGCCCCGCCCCAAGTTCCTTCTTTGTTTGGGTGTTTCCCCGCTGGTCACGCCCTATCTCATTCCTTCTCGGACGTTCCCGCCCCACGACCCAGCCCTTCCGGACCTCCGCTCGCGACCGAGAGCTGCAGCCGGACGACTTCCAGCCGCGGCTCGACCGCGGTTCGCACCGGGCCCACCACCACAACCTCCGAATCGCCTACCCGCCCCCGGACCAGCGCGGGCTTGCTCAGGATCTTGCTTCCGCTCACCCGAGCCACCGGGCCACTGAGGGCACCGGCGCTGATGCGCTCGAGCGATTCTGCCCGCGTGAGCAGCACGCCCGCGTCTTCACCCGCAGTGATGAACACGCTCACCGACGGGCCAGGAAGATCAATCCCCTGGGTGCGGAGCGCATCGAGCAGCGTGGGACGACCGGTCTTGGGCGCGATGATGGCCATGGCCGCGGGCGCGTTCGGCGCGCTCGACCAGACGCTCGCGAGCACCGGCGAGACGGCCTGGTACGCCCATGAGGGTGACGCGGCATTTTGCGCGAGCACATGGCGCACCGTTACCGGGATTGTGGCCGGATCGCCGCCCGCGTCCGTGCTCGGCGTGTTCAGTGAGAAAGTCACAAGTTCCATGCGGCCGCGCGTGTCGATCGCCACGACGCCGCCGTTCTCGCCCCGAGCGCAGATCATGGGGAACATGAGCGTCTCACCCGGGAGTTCCAGGCGCCGTTCTACGCCCGCGCCGGAGCGCACCACGAGGACAAACGCAACTCCGTCGACCGGCCGCTCGCAGAAGATGACCCCGCCGCCGGGCGCATCGATGGCGAAGGCCGCGCACACGTCGCGCTGGATCAACCACTCCACCTCGCCCGAGATCCAGCCGACCCGCCCGATCCATCGCGCACCGTCCGGCCGCGGTGCCTCCACCAGGTACCCGCGTGCATCCGCCGAGCGCCCAAGCAACACCCCACCCAGGCCCGGCGAAGCGGGCTCAACCCATGTCGGGGGCTGCATGGAAAGGTCATACACCCGCTGGCGGGCCCGCACCACGGGGGCCTCGCGCGTTGGCTCCGCAAGGATCATCGGCCATGTCGGGGCCTGATCGACCTGGGTGACGATGTAGCGCCCGTCCGGCGAACAGAGCGGCAGCGTGAGCCCGTCATAGCCGATCTCCCCGAGGGCCTTGACCCCCACCAGCGAGCGTGTCGCCGCCCCCACGCCCCGCCCATCCGCGCCGCCGGGAACGCGCTGAATGGCGTCGGCCTCCTCCAGCCGCGGCTTGAGGGGGACGCCCTGCGGCCCGGTCGAGCCGGTGCGCTCCACGATGCAGCCGGTCTGGGACGCCAATATGGCAAGCCCGGCGAGGGCACAGAACACCCGACAGGGTCCGCGACGGGTCAGGGCGTTCTTTGGGGTCTTTGACAGGACCATGGGGGCTCCTTGGTTGCCGGCACTTGCGGCCGGGTCGATCTGGCGTCACGAACCGTCTGCGGCGCAATACACCCTTGGCGCAACGGCGAGCCGCGCGCGACCCGTCGGGCGTGCGCAGTCCGCTGCCTTGCCGCGGTCATGCCGGGCATATCCCGCGGCGATGGCACGGACGACGGACGGACGATATGACGCTTACTTGTCCTTGCCGCTGGCGGGTGCATCCGTGGGAACGGGGGGCCAAGGGGCCGAATCAGTCCCACGGAGCTGCTCGCGGAGTTCGCCCAGGCGCTGGCGGAAGGGTCCGTTCGCGGCCTCGTTCTCTGAGGGGTTCTCGATGACGATGGGCGTAACAAAGGCCACGAGCTCGGTGTTGCTGCGCGTGTTCTCAACACTGGTGAAGAGCGGGCCGACCAGCGGGAGATCGCCGAAGAAGGGCACCTTGCGGGTGATCTTGCTGTCCTCCGTGCGCATGATGCCCGAGAGGATGACGGTCTGGCCGTCCTGCACGATGAGCTGCGTGGTGGTCTCGCGCCGATCGACGACGGCACCGCCAAACAGGGTCTGGCCGGGCACGATCGAGGAGAGTTCGAGGTTGATCTTGATATCCACATCGCGCTGCGGCGTGATCCGCGGGCGCACGCGGAGCGAGATGCCGACGGCCCGGTAGTCGAACGACTGAAGAAGGTTGCCGTTGTTGTTGGGCTGGCTCTCGGTGATGAAGGGGATATCTTGCCCGCTGAAGAACTCCGCCTCCTGATTGTCGCCGGTGTAGACGCGGGGCTCCGAAAGAATCGAGATCGACGTCTTCTGGGCGAGGGCCTGCAGCAGGAGGTTGATATTGACACCTGTGTTGAGCACGCTGGTGTCAAAGAGCCCAGGCAGGAGGTTGTTCTTGGTGCCGGTGATGGCCTGCGAGGTGTTGTTGCCGACGCCAGCGGTCTGGTTTGCGCCGATTGAGAAGTTGTTCTCGCCGAAGGTCGGCGTGATGCCGTTCTGGCTGGTGCGCAGGCCCAGCGCGAGCGCGTCCTCGGCGCTGATCTCCGCAATGACGGCGGTGATCAGCACTTGGCGGCCGGGGCGATCGAGCTTGGTGATCAGTTCCTCAACAGCGTCGGTGTACTCCGGTGGCGCCATGACCATGACGGCATTCTGGCGCGAAACGGGCACGATGCGCACCTTCGCCACCAGCGTGCTCGCCCCGGCGTTGTCGGTCGGCGTCCGGGCCCGCTGCCACCAGAACTGCATCGAGTCGGGCTGGGTGCCTGTCTGCTGATTGAAGCCCGATTCGTCGGAAGTCACCTGCGAGAAGGGCGACTGCACAGGCCCCTTCTCCGAAAGTTCGCTGACGGTGCGACGGATGCTGGCGAGCGTCCCTTCCTGGGCGAGGAGCGCGTTGAGCTGGTCGGCGAGCTCCTCCGCCTGGCTGTGCTTGAGGGAAATGACCCGGGGGAGCCCGGCCAGCCGCGGCACATCGAGCGATTCGATGAGCTTCTGCACCACTTCCATCTTGTCCGGCGACTTGGCCACCACGAGAATCTGGTGGGCCTCGGGCAGGGCCTGGAAGGTGAACTGGCCGGTGAGCGGGCTTACCCCCGCAGTCTGCGACTGGCGCTGCGCGTTGGCGCTGAAGGACTGCTCGAGCAGGTCCCGGACGCGGATCGGGTCGGCATACTTGAGCGTGAAGACCTGCGGCGTCGCCGCGTCCTCAGGAACAGGGAGATCCCACTCCTCCTCGACCTGAGTGCGCACTTTGCTGAGGATCGAGGGCTCGGCCAGCACGGTGACAGAGTTCTGCTGGGTGTTGAAGGAGACGCGGAACGCGGGCGTCGCCTGCGTCTGGCGTTGACCGCCCCCACCGCCCCCGCCGCCACCACCCTGCTGATTCCCACCACCCTGGTTGGCAGCGCCGCCGAAGATGTTGCGGAAGTTCACCGCCCCGCCCTGGTTGCCGCCGCCCTGATTGCCCCCGCCGCCACCGCCACCCGCGCCCGCCCGTGCGCCATCGCCGAAGAGTTCGCGGATGTTCGTGGCGATCTGGCTGGCATCGCCATACTTGAGGTGGAACGTCTCGGTCACAAGACTCGTCGCGCTCACGCGGTCGAGCGAGATAATCAGTTTCTCGATGCTCTGCAGCAGCGCGATCGGTCCGCTGATCACAAGCTGGTTTGAATCACCCTCGACCGTCATCTTGACAGCATCGCTGGTCTTGGCCTTGACCACCTCCGCCACGTTGCCAGCGATGGCATACCTGAACCCGAACACCTTCTGCACGATGGTGCCGACGTCCTTGCGCTCAAGCGTCGATTCATCCGCCGAGAGCACGGGCACGGCCTGCTGCTCGACCTGGGCCTGATCGCGGAGATAGATGATCTCGCGCCCTTCGATGACGGCGATGCCCTTCTGCTGCAGCCCGAGGAAGACGAGGTCAAGGGCCTGGCGACGCGTCAGCGGACGGTCGTTCACGATCGTGATGCGGCGGGCAAGCACCTCGTCCTGCGGCAGGACGACCTTGCCGGTGTACTCGACGATCATGGGCACCAGTTCGCTCACACTCGCGGACTTGAAGCTCAGCACCGTCGGCTCGGCGTTCTTGATCACGCGCCGGTTGAGTTCGTCGCGCTCCTCCGGTTCAGACCGGACAACCGGCTTCGGCGCGGGCCTCTCCTCGGTCGCTTCCGGCTTCCCGTCCGCGGGTGGTTCCGTGCTCTCGGCCGGCTTCGATGCGGCATCGGCCTTGGGGGCCTCTGCTGCCGGTGGGGCGGTCGCGGGGGGTTGGGTGGCCGGCGTCTGGCGGGCCGGGTCCATGGCGACGCGGTTCATCGCGAACCCCGCGGCGACACCAGCGGTGACCACACCGGCGGCGAGAATCAACTTGTGAGCAGGGGTCAGTGTCATGGGCAGACTCGGGATGAACAGGGCGTCAAGAAAGGAACCACTGTCGCGCGGTCAGGGGAGAGTTCGTGCAACGGTCAGCGTCATCGACGGCGTCGCTGCGGGTCGTCGTTCGGTACCGGCTCGGGCTCGGGGTCGGGCATCTGCTGAGGGGCCGGCGGCACCACCACCGGCACGGGGGGAGTCGCCGCGGGGGGCGTTGAGCCCGGAGGCGTCTGGCCCGGTGCGGGAGCGCCCGGGGTAGCGCCCGGAATGGGCGTT
>JBQTIJ010000134.1:0-40767 GCA_052388255.1 Phycisphaerales bacterium | reverse complement strand
GCCTTGACCTGCCCCCCAGAACCTGATCCAGGCCTATGAGAGTCCCAACGGACCCCGGCGGGGTCCAGGAGACTCTCAAGATGAAGCGGACGAGACATTCAGCGGAACAGATTGTGACGAAGCTGCGCGAGGCGGACGCGATGCTCGCGGCGGGGCGGAGCCCGGCGCAGGTGGTGCAGGCGCTGGGCGTGAGCGAGGCGACGTACGCGCGCTGGCGGGGCCAGTACGGGGGGATGAAGCAGGGCGAGGCGCGTCGGCTGAAGGACCTGGAGATCGAGAACGCGCGTTTGAAGCGTCTGGTGGCGGACCAGGCGGTGGACATCTCGATCCTGAAGGAGGCGAACGACTACCTGGGAAAGTCGCGAGCCCCTCGCGCAGGAGGGGCGTCGTGAAGCACGTGCAAACGCAACTGCACCAGCCGGAGCGTCGTGTGTGCCGGGTGCTGGAGCAGCCACGCTCGACGCAGCGGTACAGACCCACACCTCGCGATGGCGACGAGGCGCTCGTGCGTCGGATGCACGAGCTGGTGCGTGCGCACCCGCGGCGCGGGTACCGGATGATCTGCGGGATGCTGCGGCTGGAGGGGTGGGCGGGGGGTCGGATCAACCGCAAGCGGGTCTACCGGCTGTGGCGTCAGGAGGGCCTGAAAGTGCCCTGCAAGCAGCACAAGCGGACACGCCTGGGCCACAGTGCGAACGGGATCGTGCGTCGCCGCGCCGAGCACAAGGACCACGTGTGGGCGGTGGACTTCATCCACGACACCGATGAGCGAGGGCGACCGTTGAAGTGGCTGAGCGTGGTGGACGAGTACACGCGCGAGTGCGTGGCGCTGGCAGCGGCGCGGTCGATGACGGCGCGGGGCGTGGCGGAAGTGCTGATCGACCTGTTTACGGTGCGCGGCGTGCCGAAGCACATCCGCAGCGACAACGGGCCGGAGTTCATCGCGAAGACGATCCGGCGGCTGGCAAACCTGACGGGCGTGGAGAGCCTGTACATCGCGCCGGGGGCGCCGTGGGAGAACGGGTACGCGGAGAGCTTCCACAGTCGGCTACGGGATGAACTCTTGAACGCGGAGGTCTTCGCGGACGTGCGTGATGCGCAGTGGCACGCGCGGCGGTGGCGTGAGGAGTACAACCATCGGCGGCCGCACTCATCGCTGGGGTACCTGCCCCCGGCGGTGTTCGCGGCGACGCTGGCCGGGCCTGCGGTCGGGGCTGCGCCCCTCCCTCCGGCCCGGCCAGCGTCGGTCCCTATCGTCAGCACCTGACTCTCATAGGACCTGGTACAGAGAATGGGGGCAGGTCAGCCTCGCTCGTGTAAATGTGGATGGGCGGGTGTACTTTGCCGACGTCGGTAACGGATGGCCAGCGCTGAAGCTCTACCCGGCGGATCGGGAGATCACTTTCCGGTGCTTCGGGATCGGCTTCCGCACTGAAGTCAGGGGGGCGCGGATGTCTGTGTTCTGTGAACGCCATGGTCGCGAGTCGCGACAACTCGAATTGGACGTTCACGCCCAGCCCGAGGAGACAGTTCTGGCTTCGATCGCCACGCGCTTCACCTCCGGAGTCGTTTACCCCTTCAGTAAGGACCTGCGGTTCTCATGCGTGGTGCAGAACCAGTTTGTGTTCCTTCGCGGTGAAAGCCTCGAGATCCACTCCAACGGTGCATTCGAGGAAGTGAAGGGGATAACGCCCCGGGACATTCCGCGAGTCCTGCTTGAGTACTTTGGCTATGACCTCCGGCACGTGGAGTGGCGGAAGCGGTAGACGTTGCTCACCTGCCCGTTCGCTGGCCTGTTCACAGACGGTTTCAGTGAGCAACTCGGTGGCCGAGCATTGGGCTGATGCGCTGCAGCATCTCCTCGAGCTTCTTCTTGTCTCTGGCTTCGAGGTTCAGGCGCAGGAGGGGCTCGGTGTTGCTCTTGCGGACGTTGCACCACCAGCCCTGCTCCTTGAAGCAGTCGATGGTGACACCGTCGAGTTCGTCGATCCGGCCGGAATCCTCGAACTCCTCCTTGAGGGCGGCGAGGGCGGCGTCTTTGTCCTCGATCTGGAAGTTGATCTCGCCCGACTGGGCGTAGCGGGCGGCGGGTTTGATGAGGTCGGAGAGGGGCTTGCCGCTGTGGGCAAGCACCGTGAGCACCGAGCACATGGCGATGACGCCGGAGTCTGCGTTGAAGTTGTTCTGGAAGTAGAAGTGGCCGGAGAGCTCGCCGCCGAAGACGGCCTTGTTCTCGGCGAGGGCGGACTTGAGGAAGACGTGGCCGACGCGGCTGCGGATGGGCTTGCCGCCGGCCTTGGTCACGTCCTCGGTCACGGCCTTGGTGGAGCGGAGGTCATAGACGACGGCGGCGCCCGGGTGCTTGGCGAGGAAGTGCTGGGCGAGGACGACCGTCAGGTGGTCGCAGCCGACGATGTGCCCCTTCTCGTCCACGGCGACACAGCGGTCGGCGTCGCCGTCGTAGCAGAAGCCGACATCGGCCTTTTCCTTGAGAACGGCGTCGCAGGTCTGCTTCACGTTGGCGGCGACGAGCGGGTTGGGCTCGTGGACGAACTCGCCCTTGCTGTTGTCGAAGTTGATCTCGACGATCTCGATGCCTTCGACGTCCTTGCCCTTCTTGCCGAAGATCCGGGGGATCATGGTGCCCGCCATGCCGTTGCTGGCGTCGATGACGATCTTGAGTTTGCGCTTGCGCTTGGAGAGGTCGAGGAAGCCCAAGACGTGCTTGCGATAGGCGTCCCACAGGTCGCGCTTCTCGCTGCGGCCGCCGGCGGACTGGAAGTTGTTCACGAAGTCGACGGTGGCGGCGTACTTACGGATGTCCGCGAGGCCGGTCGCTTCGCCCACGGGCTTGGCGCGGCGCTTGCTGACCTTGAAGCCGTTGTACTGCGGTGGGTTGTGGCTGGCTGTACACATGACGCCGCCGGCACAATCAAGGTGGTTGATCGCGAAGTAGATGAAGGACGTATCGACCATGCCGACATCAAGGACATGGCCGCCCTGGTCGGTGATGCCGCGGATCACGGCCTCGGTGAGCGAGGGGGAACTCTTGCGCATGTCGCGGCCGACCACGACGTTCTTCATCATGGGGCTCCCCTCGCCCGCGGCGGCGGCCTCGGCGAGGAGAAAGCGCGAACAGCCGTAGCCAATCTGGCGGGCCATGGACTCGTTCAGCGGGTCGGGGTAGGTGCCGCGGACGTCGTAGGCCTTAAAGACTTTGCCAAGCATGGGAGGGTCCTGTTGGGGACGGTTTCGGAACAGGGCGAGCAGGGTAGCGGGGCGACACCCCGGCGGGAACGGGGGCGAGTTGTGAGAGTGCCCGCGTGTCGGGCCGGACCGATGCCCCCCGTCCGGCGCGGCAGACGACGGAATCGGCCAATACCATTCGCTGCCGTGCCGTGTGTGACGCTTGCCCGGGCTGGGCGGGTGATGCACCCGGCGGGCCTGCGCCCTCCACGTTGACCGCTGCGGCCCTGCCGCGCACCAACCCTGCCACCGACCATGACGACCCCTGCCGCTTCCAACCCGACTGATCGAAGTAACGGACCCGCCGAAACGGGGGCGAAGAAGGAGGGCGGGAGCCCCTTCCGCACCACGCTGAACCTTCAGCAGACGTCCTTCCCCATGAAGGCGAACCTGGTGCAGAACGAGCCGGCGAGCATCAAGCGCTGGGGGGCGATGGGGTTGTATTCGCGGCTGCGGGCGCTGCGGGCGGGGCAGGCGCGGTTCACCTTCCATGATGGACCGCCGTATGCCAACGGCTCGATCCATCATGGGCACATGATGAACAAGGTGCTGAAGGACCTTGTGGTGCGCAGCAAGAGCATGGCAGGGATGGACTGCCCGTTTGTGCCGGGGTGGGATTGCCATGGGCTGCCGATCGAGCACAAGGTGATGACGGAGCTTGTGGAGAAGGGGAAGTTCGAGAAACTGCGGACGCTCGACGACGCGACACGGCGGATGGTGGTGCGGCGCGAGTGCCAGCAGTATGCGGAGAAGTTCCACAAGCTGCACACCACGCAGTTTCAGCGGCTGATGACACTGGCGGACTATGAGCACCCGTACCTGACGATGCACCCGACGTTCGAGGGTGCGACGCTCGAGGTGCTGGCGGATCTGCTGAGCAAGGGGCTGGTGTATCGCGCGCTCAAGCCAGTGCACTGGTCGATCGCCAACGAGACGGCGCTGGCGGAGGCCGAGCTTGAGTACATGGACCGGCAGGACCTTTCGGTGTACGTCGACTTTGAGGCGGCGGACGCGGAGAAGGTGTACGACGCTTTTGGCCTGGCGCGGGGGGAAGAGGGCGGAGGGGAAGAACGCGGGGAGGACGACAAGGACGACGAAGCGGAGGATGCGGCGGGCGGGATGCCGGTGCCGGGCGTTCGGCCGCGGCAGACGCCCTGCTTCATGATCTGGACGACGACGCCGTGGACGCTGCCGGCGAACCTGGCGATCGCGGTGAACCCGAAGTTCGAGTATGGGCTCTACTTCGTGGATGGGAACATCACGATCCTGGCGCGGGAACTGAGCGCGAAGGTCTTTGCCGCGGCGAAGGCGGAGCAGGTGGTGGAGCTTGCGGTGTGCGCGGGGGAGAAACTGCTGGGGCTCTCGTATCGGCACCCGTTTGTGGCGCGAGAGACGCACGCGCAGGCGAGGGTCTTCACGATCCTTGCGGCGGACTATGTGACGCTCGAGGACGGCACGGGGCTGGTGCACACGGCCCCCGGGCATGGTGAAGAGGACTACCTGACGGGTCAGCGGGAAGGGCTGCCGGTCTATTGCCCGGTGCGAGCGGATGGGACGTATGACCCGACGGTGCCGGAGTTCATCCGGGGCAAGGACGTGTGGACGGCGAACGGGCTGGTGGCGGAACACCTGCGCGGCTCGGGGCACTTGTTCTACGACCACACGTTCATGCACTCCTATCCGCACGACTGGCGGAGCAAGACGCCGACAATCTTCCGGTGTACGGAGCAGTGGTTCGTGGGGGTGGACAAGGCGGCGGGCGGCCCGGCCCTGCGCGATAGCGCGCTCCGCGAGACGGGGGAAGGGGGCTCGGTTCGGTTTGTGCCTGAGTGGGGACGCAACCGGATGCGGGGGATGCTGGAGGCGCGCCCGGATTGGTGCATCAGCCGGCAACGGTCATGGGGGCTGCCGATCCCGGCGTTCCTTTACACCGATGCCAAGGGGAATGACCGCACCTTCATGACCGCGGCGAGCGTGCGCGCGATGGCGGCGCTGGTGCGTGAGAAGGGGAGCGATGTGTGGTTTGCGAGCGGCCCTGCGGAGCTGCTGAGCCGGTACGACGCGGCGGGAGACCCGGATCGCCCGGCGGACCTGCCGACAGGCGCGGCCCTCTTCGCGATGCTGCGCAAAGGCGGCGACATTCTTGATGTCTGGTTTGAGTCGGGCTCATCGTGGAATGCGGTGCTGCGGGAGCGCAAACTGGGGTACCCGGCGGACCTCTATCTTGAGGGATCCGACCAGCATCGAGGGTGGTTTCAGCTTTCGCTGCTGCCGGGGCTTGGCGTGACGGGGGAGCCGCCCTTCAAGACGCTGCTGACCCATGGCTTCATGGTGGACAAGGACGGGCGGAAACTGAGCAAGAGCAAGGGTGACAGCGTGGACGAGCTGTTCAACCGGTTCGGCGCGGATGTGCTGCGCTGGTGGGTGGCGACGCTGGCGTATGAGAACGACGTGAAGGTGGACGAGTCGTTCTTTGGGATCGCCGGTGAGGCGTACCGCAAGATCCGCAACACGCTGCGCTTTCTGCTGGCGAACCTTGCGGACTTTTCACCATCCTGCCCGGGGGCGGCGGGGCACTGCGTGGCCAAGGGGGACTTTGCCCCGACCTCGATCGACGCGTGGGTGCTGGCGGAGTTTGACAAACTGTCCGGTGACGTGACGCGGGCGTATGAGGAATATGAGTTCAAGACCGCGAGTGCGCGGCTGTATGACTTCTGCAACGACACGCTCTCGGCGACGTACTTTGGCGCGGTGAAGGACCGGCTGTACTGCGATCGGCCTGATTCCGCGCGGCGGCGGCGGACGCAGACCGCGCTCTATGACCTGGCGGACGGGCTGTGCCGACTGCTGGCACCGATCCTGCCGCACACGGCCGATGAGGCCTTCCGATCGCTCGTGGGCGCGGACCGGCCGGGAGCAACGGGGGGCGATCGCTGCGTCCACACCGAGTCGTTCATCACCGGGTACGGCATCGCGGCCGATGCGGGCTTTGAACAGGTGTTCGCAGCGCGTGACCAGGCGATGCAGGCGATCGAGCGGGCCAAGAAGGAACTGGGGGTTGAGAATCCCCTCGACATGGGCGTGACCTTCCCGGACGGGGATGGGCTGCTGTCGCGGTTTGATCGGGTGGACCTTGCGGACCTGCTGGGCGTGAGTCTGGTGCAGTTTGACCCGACGGCGAGCGAGATCCGCATCGCGGACCGGCGCGGACAGGCGCGGTGCGAGCGATCGTGGAAGCGCGACGGGACGGTGCGGGCGCGGGGACCGGCGGGGGCGATGCTCTCTGATCGGGACGCGGCCGCGCTTGGGCTTGAGGGCGGAGCATCCGGCTGACCCGTGCCCGCGAGCCCGCACAACCCGGGTGGGTCGGTGCCAGCAGCGCTGCGGTCGCGGCTTGAGGCGATGGCGGCGGAGCATGCGCATGTGGAGCGCGAACTCGCGGACGAGGGGGTGCTCAGCGACCACCGGAAGACGCGCGACCTCTCAATCCGGCGGGCAGCGCTTTGGCCGGCGGCGGCGGGAGTGCGGCGGCTGCTTGCGATCGAGGCGGAACTGCGAGCGCTCGCACCGGCCGATGGCCCGCGCGGGGGGCAGGACCCGGAGTTTGCGGCCTTGGCAGCAGAGGAGACGGCGCGGCTGACGACCGAGCGGGGGGCGCTGGTGGCGGAACTGACCGCGCTGCTGGTGAACGCGGAGGACAACCGAGTGGGGTCGATCGTGCTGGAAGTGCGGGCGGGGACGGGGGGCGACGAGGCCGCGCTGTGGGCGCGCGACCTGATTGAGATGTACCAGAAGTACGCCGCCCGCCGGGGTTGGGGGGTGGAGGTGCTGGATATGGCCATCGAGCCCGGCGCGGGGGGTGTGCGGTCGGCGATGCTCTCCATGAAGGGGCCGGGGGTGTGGACGGCGATGAACTTTGAGGCCGGTGTTCACAGCGTGAAGCGCGTGCCGGCGACCGAATCGCAGGGAAGGGTGCATACGTCGACGGCGACGGTGGCGGTGCTGCCGGAGCCGGAGGAGGTCGATGTGAAGATCGACTGGGCCCGGGACGTGGAAGAGCAGCCGACACGCGCGCAGGGGCCGGGGGGCCAGAACGTGAATAAGGTCGAGACGGCGTGGCAGATTCTGCACAAGCCGACGGGGATCCAGATCAAGATGATGGAGGCCAAGAGCCAGCAGCAGAACCGCGAGCGGGCGCGGCGGCTGCTGGTGACGCGGCTCTATGAACTGGAGCGGCAGCGTGCCCATGCGGATCGGGCGGCGGCCCGGACGGCCCAGATCGGCGGGGGTGAACGCTCGGAGAAGATCCGGACGTATCGGTCGAAAGATGGGATCGCGGCCGATGAGCGGTTGCCGGGGGAGTACAACCTTGGCGCACTCCTCTCGGGGGACTTTGGTATGCTCCACAGCGCGCTCATCGAGCAGGAGACGAACCGCCGGTTGAGCGTGTTGTGAACGAGCACACCCTTGGAGCGGCGACATAAACCCTCAGACGCGGACCATCATCGTGACACTCCCCGGGGGCGGGCAGTTCAACGCGGATGACTTTGCCACGGTGGCGGCGTGGGCGCGAGAGGGACGGATCCCCGGCGATGCGCGAATCGCGGTCGAGGGGCTGGAGCCGGTGCTGGCTCGGGACCATCCGGCCCTGCAGCCGATCCTCGGCGTTCGGCCGGGCGAGAGCAATGCGGTGGCGGCGATCATTCCCTATCGCAATCCACCCGCGCTCGTGGGGTATTACGTTTCAGTGGCGTCGTTGATTCCCTGTCTGGCGCTGCTATTCGGGCCCGCCGCGATCGTGCTGGGGATCGTGGGGTTGCGGCGATCCGCAAGGGATGAGCAGGCGCGAGGGAAGGCCCATGCCATCGTCGCGATTATCTTGGGATCACTCACGCTGCTGGTGAACATCGGGGCCATCGTGGCGTGGATGGCCAGCATCTGAACGGGGTGGCGCACGCCCACCTGCGACTCGTTCAACGCACTCACCTTGGCAGAGACGGCGGACATACTGGTGATCGGGGCGGGAGCCGCGGGCCTGATGGCGGCGATCCAGGCGGGTCGCACGCTGCGCAGCGCGGGATCGGGGGCGCGAGTGCTGGTGGTGGATGGGGCGCGGACACTTGGGGCGAAGATCCTGGTGGCGGGGGGCGGTCGGTGCAACGTGACGCACCATGAGGTGACGGAGGGGGCGTATGCGGGTGGCTCGCGCAACACCATCCGCAATGTGCTGCGCGGGTTCGATGTGGCGGCGACGGTGCGCTTCTTTGCGGAACTCGGGGTTGAACTCAAACGCGAGGAGACGGGCAAGCTCTTTCCCGTGAGCGACAGCGCGAGGACGGTGCTGAACGCGCTGCTCAGCGCGGCCCGCGATGCGGGGGTGGAGGTACGGCACCCGTGGCGCGTGCGCGCTCTCGGACGGCTTGAGGCGGGGTATGTCGCGACTTCCGAAACCGGCGGCATGGTGCAGGCGGGGAGGGTGATCCTGTGTGCCGGGGGGATGGCCCTCCCGAAGTCGGGTTCGGACGGGCATGGGTACGTGCTCGCGCGGTCGCTCGGGCACACCACCACAGAGCGCATCGTGCCCGCGCTGGTCCCGCTCACGCTCGCGGGGGGGTTCTTTACGCTCTCGCTCTCGGGGCTCACGCTCCCGACCACGCTCACGGTTCGGGCCTCCACGGGGGCCAAAGGGGCCGAGTTCACGGGGTCCACCCTGCTCACGCACTTTGGCCTCTCGGGACCGGCCGCGCTTGACATCAGCCGGTACTTGAGCGCGGCGCGGGCGATCGACGCGGGGACGCGGCTCTCGCTCTCCTTTGTGCCGGGTCTTGATGTGGAGGGCGCTGATGATGCGCTCCGCGGGCTGCGGGTTTCTCCCGCGCGAGGGTTGACCGAGCCGCCGTTTCTCTTGCCGGAGCGGCTGGCACGGGCGCTGTGTGCCTTCGCGGGGGTTGATCCATCCGCCCGGCCGGACCACCTGAAGCGCGAAGCGCGGCGGGGGCTTGCAGAGGCGGTGTGCGCGCTGGTGCTGCCGGTGACGGGGGACCGAGGGTTCACGTATGCGGAGGTGACGGCGGGCGGGGTTCCGTTGACCGAGATCCAGCCGGCGCCGATGGCGTCGCGGGTGAGCCCGGGTCTACACCTCGCTGGCGAGATTCTCGATGTCGATGGACGGATCGGCGGCTTCAACTTCCAATGGGCGTGGGCCAGCGGGACTCTGGCGGGAAGGGCCGCCGCGACGGGGCTGTGAGACTCATGGGGCACTCTCAGGCCCGGGCATGTCCTTCAACAAGGCGATGGTGCGGGGGAGTGAGGGGCTTTGCGCATCGCGCACATAGGCGCCGCTGACAGCGCATCCGACGGCGAGTGCGCCGGGCAAGGAGATGCCGATCGATTGGGCAAGGGCGAAGCCCGCGTTGAAGTGGTCGCCCGCGCCAGTGGAGAGACGGGGCCGCGCCGTGAGTGGTCCATCAAACCACGCGCTCGCGCCCGCAGCGGTAGCACCGGCTGCGCCCTCGCGCGGGTGGATGACGAGCGCGTCGATGCCGAGCGCGGCGCGGAGGGTGATGGTCCCGCGCTCGAGGGGACCCCCGGTGGTCGTGGGGGTGACTCCCTGAACACCGGCCACGGCGGCCACACGCACCGCCTCCGAGAGGTTGAGGCCGAGGGTGACCGGCGCAGCACGATCGAGCCCGCGGAGCTGACGGAGCAACTGCAGAAGGTCGCTGTCGGTGCGCTTGGCGGGGTCAGAGAGGTCCACGAAGACGCGGGTGCTTCGGGGGGCGGGGGCGAGCAGGTCTGTGAGCCCTTCAAGGATCGCGCCGACACAGCCCATGTTGGTCCAGTTCACCACCGAGATCAGCCCCGCGTCCCGGACGAGGCGCCTCAGGCGATCGTCGCCAGCGCGAGAGCGGATGAGGTCCCACGTCACGCCCGCGAGGGGGAGGGCGTGGTTGAACATGATCTTGCCGTCCATAAACTCGAGGGCATCGGTCCGGGCGGGTGGGCCGACACTCACGACCTCGCCGCCGCGGTCCTGACAGCGAGCGGCGAAGGGCTCGAAGAGCGGGTCCGGGCGAGACCAATCGTCCTCGCGCCCGATGCAGCCGATGAAACTCGTGCGGACGCCAAGCGCGGCGAGACCGCCGGCCATGAGAGGCCCGTTGCCGCCGAAGCGGCGTTCCTTGACGACGGCCTCGATGTTGGTCGATCGTCCCTCAGCGCTGCCGATGCGTTCGGCGAGGGCTCGGATGGTTTCGAGGGGGCGGTAGTCGAGCGGGGCCATCGACGCGCGACTCTCGACGACATCGATGATGGCATCGACAAAGCCGTCAAACCCGACGAGCGCGCTCAGCGAGAAGGTATGCTCGAGCGCGCGGGCCGCGTCCTCGCAGGTCTGTCGCCGGGTCTCAGCCATTGGGCATTGTTGCGGCGGTCTGGGCGGCGCGGACCGTGAGGGAAGTGCGCCGGAGCGCAGGGTTCCCGAGTTGGCCACACGCGGCCATGGTGTCGCGGCCCTTGGTGCGGCGGCGTTTGACGTACACACCCTGGGCGCTCAGGCGCTCCATGAAGGTCGTGACGGTGGTTTCCGCGGGCGCGGGCCAAGGGGATTGATCGCGCGGGTTGTAGGGAATGACGTTGACGACGCCGCGGAGGGCAGCGCCGGGGAAGCGGCGGATGGCCGGGTCGGTGCCGGGCCAGTCGTCACCAAGGACGAAGGCGGCGAGGGCGTCGGCGTGATCCGGGGCGGCGTTGACGCCGGGGATCAGCACATACTCAAGGCAGTGGTGGACGCCGCTGTGGAAGGGCCAGCGAAGGAGTGCGCTGCGCAGGACCGCAAGGGGCGCGCTGCGGTTGATGGGCATGAGGGCGGAGCGGATTTCGTCGGTCGGGGCGTTGAGGGAGACGGCAAGGCCAAGGCGGTGCCAGCCGGGCGTGCGGACGCGCTCTGCGAGGGCCTCGATGCCGTCAAGGCGGCCGACGGTGGAGATGGTGATGCGGCTCATCGCGATGGCCGGCCCGCGCGGATCGGTGAGGATGCTGACGGCCCTTAGGACTGCGCTGAGGTTGTCCATGGGCTCGCCCATGCCCATGAAGACAATGTTGCGGATGCTCGCGGCTTGGTCTGGGCGCTCGATGAGGTGACGGGCGGCGAACCACTGCCCGACAATCTCCGCGGCCGAGAGGGAGCGGATGAGACCCATCTGGGCGGTCTGGCAGAACCCGCACCCCATGGCGCAGCCGACCTGGCTGGAGAGACAGAGCGTGTATGAGCGGGAGCGCTTCTTGCCCACCATGGGGATGAGCACCGATTCGATCTCGAGCGGTGCGGAGGTGTCAGGGGTGGCGAGGGCCGTTGCGGCGGGCGGGAGCGCAGGGCTGCGGGCGATGCGCTGGGTGAACTTGACGACATCGCCCTCAGGGGAGGGGCGGAGGTGGAGGCGCTCGATGGGGGCGACGGCGACTGGCGCGAGCGGATCATCGCGGAGGCCGAGTCGGAAGGCGCGGGCGTAGCGTTCCATGGCTGCGATGGCCCCGCCGGGGAGGCCCGCCTGCTTGCAGGCCACGCCGAACTCAAGCGCAGTCTGCCCGAGCACGCAGGGGCGGGATTGGTCGGAAGCACCGTTCACGGGCAATCGTATGGGAAGGGCGGCGGGTGGACCGGGTTCCCACGATGAGGCCTGCCACGAGCGGGATGCGGGTTCACTCCGCTGCGGGCTGGCCTGTGGACCCAGGGTCACTCCGGGCTGCGCGGCGGGCCCGGGCGGCGTGGGCTTCTGCCTGGCCAACGAGCGTCAGTTTCCAACACCGGTGGATGCGGCGGTTGCGGTACTCAGGGGGCACGGTGCGGTTGGAGATCTCGTGCAGATCAAACCCCGCCTCAGCGAGGGCGGCCTCGTCGAGTTTGAAGCGGCGGAAGTTGTTGGAGAAATAGACGACGCCGCCAGGAGACATGAGCGGCGCGAGCAGGCCGAGCACGCGGGCGTGACCGGTGTTGACCTCCCAATCCTCTTCCGTGGAACTGCTGTTGCTGAAGGTCGGCGGGTCAAGGACGACAAGGTCGTAGACACCGCCGGTCCGGTGGTGCTGCGACTGCAGAAACTCGACCACGTCGGAGCGCACGATGGCGTGTCCGCGCCCGGCGAGGCCGTTCACGCTGAGGTTGCGCTCCGCCCAGGCGAGGTAGGTGTTCGAGAGGTCCACGCTGACCGTACTCGCCGCACCGCCAGCCGCGGCGTAGACGGTGAAACTGCCGGTGTAGCAGAACAGGTTGAGGACCCGCTTGCCGGCGGACTGCTCGCGGAGCATGTTGCGGGTCAGGCGGTGATCGAGGAAGAGCCCGGTATCGACATAGTCCTCGAGGTTCACCTCAAAGCGAAGGCCGCCCTCCTGGACGATGAGCGCCTGGCGCGAGGTGCCGAGGCGTTCGTGCTGCGAGAGGCCGCGTTGGCGGTGCTTTTCCTTCAGATGGATGCGTTCGGGAGGCACGCCCCCCACCTGCGCGATGGACCCGCGCATGAGGTCCCACCAATCGGCCTGCTGGGCGGCGCTGCGGTCGTGAGGGCGCTCGTACTCGACCGCGTGAAAGTGGTCCTCATATCGATCGATGATGAGGGGGACGTCCGTCACATCGCGCTCGTAGACACGGAAACAGGTGATGCCGCGGGCGGGGTACTTGCGCAGGTGGCGCAGGTTGGAGGCGAGGCAGCGGGCAAAGTCCTCCGCCTCGCGCCGGGAACGCTGCGAGAGGCCGCCGAAGACGGCGACGGGGGCTGGAGTTCTTGCGAACTCGGAAGGTGGGCTGGATTGGTCGGTGGTGGCGGGCGGATCGGCGTCTGTGGGCGTGGCGGGCGCGACATCCTCAGCGGGTGCATCTGCGGGCGCCTCGGGCTCGATGGCCTCGGGCACCTCGCCGGGGGGGCGGGGCCCGAGAAAGGTGTAGAAGCAGCATTCGAGCGTGGCGTTGTAAACCTTGCGGCGACGCATCGCGGCCTGGCCGAAGATCGTCTCAAGGTCAAGCCGCGCGGTGAGGATGTGGAACGACCATGTGGGGAGCCGCCGGAAAGTGGCAGGCATGGAGCGATAGAGCTCGTCGGTCGAGGCCGTATCGACCCGGAGCAGGCCACGGTTGATTGGCTTGCCATCACCGATCGAGCGGTCGGCGGCGGTCGATCGGCGTTGCGGACGCGCTTCGGCGGTCCGGCCCGCGGGGCGGCGCTCGGGGCGGGCGGCGAGATCAGAGTCCCCCGTTCCATCATCGCCGATGCGCAGGCCATAGGGTGGGTTCGAGACGATGCACCCGAACTCCTGCGGGCTGGAGAGATCGGCGAAGGCCCGCCGCTCAAAGCGGACGTCGTTCTCCACACCCGCGGCCTTGGCGTTGGCACGGGCCTTCTTGAGCACGGCGTCGTTGATGTCGCTGCCGATGATGGTGGGCGAGACGCGCCCACGGTCGATCGCCGCTTCGGCCTCGGCACGGGCCTTCTCAAAGAGCGCGGGGCTGATGAGCGGGCGCGAGGCATTCGCCGGGTCGAGCCAGTGCTCGGCATCGAAACGGCGCCTGAGCCCGGGGGCGATGTTCCGCGCGATCATGGCGGCCTCGATGGCGATGGTCCCGCTGCCGCAGAAGGGATCGACGAGTTTTCGCCCGGGACGCCAGACGCTCAGGAGGACCAGTCCAGCCGCGAGCGTCTCCTTGATCGCGGCGTCACCCATGCCGCCGCCGTGTTCGCCGGTTCGGTACCCGCGCTTGTGAAGGCCCTCGCCGGAGGTGTCGAGCGTGAGGGTGGCGACATCACGCAGAAGGGCGATCTCGACCGAGACGGTGGGGCCGCTTTCTGCGAGCATGGCGCTGGGGTCGAGGGCAAAGGCGGTGCGCAGCCGCTCCACGATGGCGCGCTTGGTGGCGCGCTGGAGGGCGGGCTCGCTGGTGATGGCCGAGCGGACGGTGCGGCCGTGGACGTGCACCTTCGCGCTCGGGTGGCACCATGCCTCCCAGGGGATGGCACGGACGCCTTCGAAGAGCGCGTCAAAGCCCGGGTCACCCGCGCCGACGGGGAACTCCGCGAGTTTGATGAGAATGCGCCCGGCGGTGCGCAGGTGAAGGTTGGTTGCCACGATGGCGCGGTGGAGATCCTCCCCGGCCAATCCCTCCGCGAAGATCACCCGGCCGGTCCCGCAGCCGCGGGGCGAGAAGCCGAGAGCGGTGAGCTCGCGCGCCACGACACTCTCCAGCCCGAAGTGGCAGGTGGCAAGGAGGGCCGAAGTCTGGGGGACCGACATAGCGTGATCGTTGGTGCCCCCGGGTGGTGCAGCGCGATGACCGGCAGAACCGACTACGCACCCGCGCCCAGGCGGAGCAGCCGTACGAGGGCTCCCTCAACAAGAGGAGGCGGCGACGCGGGGTTCGGGTCGCCGAGCACGAGCGCGGCGGCGGTGTCACCACTGCGGGCTGCCCCCTCCATGGTGGCGGGCCAGCCGGTGCGCGTGTAATCACCCGCAAGGATGATCGGCCCTGTACCCGCCGAGAGTGGGCGGTCGTTCTCCACCTCTGACGTGGGGGCAAAGGTGGCTCGCTTCTCCTTGACGGGGCGGACGCTGACGAGCGTGGCCCCGGCGACATTGGGGAAGCACGCTCGAATATCGTGCTCAACGCGGGCACCGATCTCGGCCTCAGAGAGCGGCATCCAGTCGTCGGCAGCGCTGATGACCGCGTGCACACGGCAGCCGTGAGAGTCCTTGCGGAAGAGCCACTGCGTGCCTGTGCCCACAAGCACCGCGTGCGGGAGCGCAAGCACGGGGCGGTCAAAGACAAGATGAACCCCGAGGATCGGGCTGAAGGTGAAGCGTTCGAGGAGCGGTTGCCGCTCATCGCGGGCGTGCGGCGCGATCACTTCGCGGGCCCGTTCAACCGGGAGGGCGCAAACCACTCTGCCCGCGCTCAGGACCTCACCCGTGCCGATGAGCACGCTGCCGGCCTCGATCGAATCGACCGAGCACCCAAGCCGCACATGGCCGCCTGCTGCGCGGATCATCGCCTCCGCACGGTCGTAGAGGTCGATGAGAGGGATCCGCGAGATGCCCAGCCGGGCGGCGTGGCGGTGCGCAAAGAACCCCTCTTGAAAGACGTGCAGCGCGCTGGAGGCGGCGACACGATCAACGGGAAGGTTGCAGGCGCTCACCACGACCGGTGCCCAGAAGCGCTCGATCAGCGACTCTGACTGCCCGTGCCGGCGAAGGAAGCGGCCAAAGGACTCCGCGACGTGGCGGGAGCGCTCCGCACGCAGAATCACGGGGAGGATGCCCGCAAGTTCAAAGACGTGCCGCATGGTCAGGAACGACGCGCGGAGCACGGCACCTGCAAAGTGCAGTGGGGCGGGGAGCAGGTCGGGCTCGATCACGCTGGTGCGCCCACCCGGCTCAACCCAGTACTGGCGATCATGCCATTCGATCGCCTCCGCGACGCCAAGGCGGCGGAGGAGGTCCATGTACGCTGTGCAGCAGCCGAGCACCACATGCTGGCAGTTGTCGAGCGTCTCGCCCGAGCGCACGTCCACGAAACTCGTGGCCCGGCCGCCGAGTTTCCGGCGGGTCTCAAGGAGAGTGACGCGGGCACCACGTTCCGCCAGGCGCAAAGCCGCGGCGATCCCGGCGACCCCGCCCCCAGCCACGATCACATCCGGGTGGCTCACGCCCCACCCAATGCCCATGCGCCGGCGCGCTGGCGAACGACAGCGCTGATCGCGATGAGGCCCTTGCGGGCGGCGCTCAGCCGAACGCGCTGCGTCCCCACCACCCGCGCGGGATCTGAAAGGACCAATCGAAGAATGCCGCGGTAGATGCTCGTCATCCCCCAGAGGGCGGGCGCACAGTCGGGGGCGATGTCGCCCTCAAGACCGCGCGAGGCCTCGTAGTAGCGCTCGGCCCGGGCCGCGGCGTCCAGGATGAGGTCGGCACAGGGGCCCGGTCGCGACCAGGTCCGGAGTTCCGCCGGGGAGAGCCCGTGGGCGGCGAAGAGCGCGCGCGGGAGGTAGATGCGCGAGGGGGTGTCGTCAAAGTCCGCCGCAACGTCGCGCAGGATGTTGGTCAACTGAAAGGCCCGGCCGCGGGCGATAGCACGCTCGCGGGCGGCGGCCGCGTCGGCCGTGGGGCGGAGGCCCCAGACGTTCATGCAGGTCACGCCGACGGTCGACCCGACATCAAAGCAGTAACCGTCGAGGTCCTCAAAGGAGGCGAAGCCGCAGTGGGCAAGGTCTGAAGCGAGCCCGCGGAGCATGGCGCGGAGGCAATCGCGGTCGATGGGGTAACTCTCGATGGTGGCGCAGAAGGCGGGCCAGAAGGCCTCGTCGGTGGTGGAAGGGATGCTCCCCGAGAGTGCCTGTTCGGTCCGCGCGCGGAACTCGGCGAGGCGGGCCTCTCGCCCGGCGATGTCGGCCCCGGAGTCCGCCAGATCATCCCCTTGCCGCATCCAGGCATAGAGGGCGAAGATGGCCGAGCGCCGCGGCTCCGGGGTGAGTCGAAGACCGTAAAAGAAGTTGCGGGCGGCGGCACGGGTGATCTGGCGGCAGGCCTCGAATGACCGTTCAAGGGTCGGCCCATCCGCGCCAGCGTGGGCGGGGCGGATGCTGCCGGTGGAGGTGGTGGGAGCGGGACTCACGCCGCGGCTCCGATGCGGGCGGGGAGCGCGCGGGCCGGCGCGGGGACGCCGAGCAGGCCGCCGAAGCCGGTTCGCGACGCGACGAAGGCCCGGGCGACGAGCCCGGCCTTGGTCAGGCGCGAAAGGCGGGGACGCTGCCAGAGCGTGGCGCAGCCGATCTGCTCCACCCGCTGAAGGATGGCGCGACCGCCCGCGCCGAAGAGCCAGACAACCGGGCTGATGCTCTGGTCAAGCCGTGCGGGGAGCCCGGCCCCGCGTTCGAAGAGTTCGCGGGTTCGTTCGATGAGCGGGCGCATGGCCAGAATGTACGGCAGGCGGACGAGGTGATCATCCGGTCGGTTGACCCAGTTGCGAAGCAGCGGCGGCGTGACGCCGGTGTCGAGCGCGGGGATGTAGACGCGGTCGCGCTCGAGGAGGTCGCGGCGCACGTCCTGCCAGAAATTGATGAGCTGCAGGGCCGTGCAGGTCGCATCGCTCATGGCGTAGAGGTCGCCGTTGGCCGTTGTGTCCGGGTACCCGCCAAGGTGCAGGACAAGGCGCCCCACCGGGTTTGCGCTCAGGCGGCAATAGCCGAGCAACTGGATCCACGATTCGTATGAGCGCACGCTCTGATCCTGAACGAACGCATCGATGAGATCGGTGAAGGGGGAGATCGGGAGGCCGTGGCGGTCGATGGCCGTGCGCAGGGCAACGAAGACGGGATGGCTGGCCCGGCCTTCAAAGCACGCACGCGTTTCGGCTCGCCACCATTCGAGGAGTTCGATCGAGCGGGCACGCGCCTCTGGTGTCGAGCCCGTCTCATCGCCAAGGTCATCCGCCCAGCGGCAGAAGGCGTAGACGGCGGCGAACCCATCGCGCAAGTCCGGCGGCACAAGCGCGGAGAGGACGGTGAAGTTCTCGGAATGGGCTCGGGCCAGAGCGCGGGCGTAGGTCATCGCCTCCTCCGGCCCCGGCGCGGCGGCCATGCTCCCCGGGCCAAAGGCGGCGAGGGCGTCCATCACGGGCTTGTGGGGGTCGGGGACCATGATCGCTGAGGCCCCGATCGTTGGTCACCCGCTTGGGGACCGTTCCGGGTCGCCGGTCTCTTTGAGCCGGGCACGAAAAATCACCAAACAAGGAACCCGAGGCGGGCGATAAGGGTATAGATTCAGGCCCGCCACCCATGGCGGGGGACTGCGTGGGGCCGTGGTCATCTGAACTTTGGAGCACGCATGAACACCCACCGACTCTCCATTCTTGCTGCCGCCTCCCTTGTGTCGCTTGCTGGTCATACCAGCGCGCAGAGCACCGGGCTTGCGATGCCCATGCCGGGGGCTGGGGCGCGAACACAAGGAGCCCTGTGGGTTCAGCCACCGCTCGACCCGAGCGACCCGCGGATGGCCGAGATCCGCGCGGCCAACGGTCGCCGGGCCGCGGCGGAGAAGGAACTCCGTCGCATCCGGGTCAAGCACTTTGGCCAGATGCGCCGGACGGAGATCCGCCAGGCGGGCATCACGAAACTGCGCGAGTTCAAGGACCCTGCGGTCTTTCCGGTTCTGCTCTCACTCTTTGATCGTGAAGGGCCGGATGTGCGCACCGCCGTACTCGACCACCTGATGGATCAGGCAACCCCGCAGGGGGACGCGACGCTCGCGTGGGCGGCCGTGTTTGACAAAGACCCGACCTATCGCCGGCAGGCCGCAGAGCGGGTGGGCAAGCGGGCCAAGGCGACGGGCGAAGTCCCGGGCCCGGTGCAGGCGGTGGTGGCGGAGGGACTCCGGCGGGACGATTCTGCCGTGCTCGCGGGCGCGGCCAATCTTGCGAACGTGCTGAAGCTCTTTGACGCGATACCGCTCATGGTGGCGGCACAGGTGCGCAACCCAGCCGCGGGGCAGAGCACCGACCCGGTGGGCGATCTTGCATACATCTATGTGGGCACGCAGCGGACCTTCGTGGCCGACCTCATGCCTGTGGTGGGCGAGAGTTCAGTGGCGTTTGACCCGCAGGTGGAAGTGCTCAGCGAGGGCACGGTGCTGCGTGTGATCGACGCCTTTGTGTTCGAATACAGCGGCGACGTTCACGGCTCGCTGGTTGAACTCTCCAAGGCGGGTTGGGGCGGCCAGGAGACGGCGCAGATGGGGTGGGATGCCAAGAAGTGGATGGCGTGGTATGACGGGGAGTTTCTTCCCCATCGCCAGCGTCTGGCGGATGAGGAATACCGCCGCCTCACGACTGCGAAACCCGGCCCGGATGCTGACTCGGCAAAGGGGACGCAGCCGCCGATGAGCGGCGTCAAAGAGCCCCCTTCTGCTTCGCCTCGGTGAACCTCGGGCGTGCCTTCGGGCCTTGCCGATTACTCCCGCCCCGCGACGGCGGGCGTGACCATGCTCTTGTACCCCTCGCGGTCAACGGCGCGCACACCAAGAAAGCAATCGTCCTTGCTGACAGGCACGGTGACTTTCGTCGTGTCCCCCACTGCCAGAACGTTCGTCCATTCCGGGCTTGTGGTCTCGCGCCAGACGACCTCATAACCCACCACATCGACCTCGGGCGATTTCGTCCAGCGCAGGGTTGAATCCTGCGCCAGGTCCCGCGTGAGCACGGTGACGAGCGGGGGAGGGCTGGGGGCGTTGGCAAGGTGAACAGCCGCGGCACCCACGAGACCCGTCACACCGGCGAGATACTGCACATCGACGAAGCGCGCAAGATCGCCGAGGACGCGGCCATCGGGGGCCGGGTCCTTCACGTCTTGGTGCTGGCGGTCGTAGTTCTCAAAGACCTGAGTGAAGCGGACGGCCGCGAAACCGGCGTCGTTGAAGGGGGAGTGGTCTCCCCCGCGGAGGAAGCGATCCGGGCGGAAGACGAGCTTGGCGGAGACGCGCGTCTGCTGTGCCCGGGCGACGTCCGCCACGAAGCGGGCCAGCCCGCGGCTGGCCGAATCACTCTCCGCGCTGTTGGCGCGCATGCGTGAGAGGGGTTCGGCGGGGAGCACCCGGGGGAGACCTTCACTGAACACACGGATGCGAGTCGAATCGGAAGGGACGATGCCCTCCTTGGTCGGCGTTCCGGTGGGGTCGCCCACGATGTCCATGCTCAAGACGCCCGCGATGACGTGTTGATGAGTCGCGGCGAGGTTGGCAAGGTGCGTCGCGCCGAGAAGCGACTGTTCCTCGCCTGCGGTGGCGACCAGCACGACCGTGCACTCAAGCCCGGTGCCTACGAGGGCAGGATCGGTGAGGAGGGTGGCGAGTTCAAGCACTGCGGCGGTGCCGGAGCCGTCGTCGTTGGCGCCGGGCGAATCGCCGACGGCATCGAGTGGATCGCCGTTGCGGGAGTCGTAGTGGGCGAGCACGTAGACAAACCGCTCGCCGGGCGCGGGGGTTGGCCAGGGGGGAGCGTCCTTTGTCTGACGGGCTTTGCCCGGGAGGATCGCGACCACGTTGCAGACTTCCACCTCGCGCGGGACGCGCTGGGTGGGCCGCTGGGTGTAGCAATCGAAGAGCGCGCGGAACTCACGGCGGCCCGGGCCGCTGGCACCCTCAAACGCGCCCTTGAGCCAGTTTCGGGCGGCCCCGATGCCGCGCTTTGGGTCGGCGGTCTCCGAGAGTGTGTGGCGTGTGCCGAACCCGACAAGGGCGTCGATCGAGGCGCGAAGGCGGGCGGGGCTGACGGACTCAGCGACCTTCGCGGCCATCTCTGACCGGATCAGGCGCGGCCCATCATCGGCCTGCGCGGCACCCGCCGCGAGGACGAGGCCGAGCGCGCCAAGAAGGGGCAACCGCGCGAGCGGGGTGTTCATGTGGTCAGGATACCGCAGGCGCAGGGCGGCCGTTCACTGACCTTGAGCCAGCGAATAGCCCTTGTTGCCGTCGAAGGTGCGCAAGAGTTCGTATGAACAGACGGTGAACTTCTCGGCGATCTTGTCCATGAGCGCAACGCACCGGCTCTGGCCGAAGGAGCCGGGGACGACCCCTTCGCGCAGTTCAAAGCGGACGCGGTAGTAGTCGACGCATTCGGTGTAGACGCTCCCCGTCGGCCAGACCTGTGTGCCGCGGTTGCTGATGAGCGTGAGCTTGAACGGAGTGTCCTGCGCGACACGCATCATCTCGTCAGCAACGGCGATGCTTCCGAGAGGCGAATCAAGGTAGATGTCGCACCCCACGACACAGGTGACAAGGTTCGTGAAGGTCCGCAGCACCTCTTGGTGAACGGGCTTCACGGGCTTGGTGTGGGTGGGGACGCTCTGGTCACTCTCGGGCACGGCGGGAACGGTGGCGGGCCGTCGGCCAAGGAACTCGCCCACGCGCCGGGCGTATTCGCGCGTGCCCAGCGCGGGGTGCTCGGCCCGGCCGAAGTCGGCCGTATGCACACCCGCCTCGAGGGCGGCGAGCAGCGCATTCTCGATGAGGGCCGCCTGCTTGAGCATCCCGAGGTGCTTGAGCATCATGACGCCCGAGAGGATGAGCGCGGTGGGGTTGGCCTTGTTCTGGCCGACGATGTCGGGGGCGGTGCCGTGCACGGCCTCAAAGATGCTGATGTGCCGACCGATGTTGGCGCTCGGGGCGAAGCCGAGCCCGCCGACCAGCCCGGCGGCGAGGTCGCTGACGATGTCGCCCTGCAGGTTGGGGAGAACGACCATCTCGTACTGCTGGGGCCGCATGACGAGGTTCATGCAGAGGGCATCGACGATGACATCCCCGAACTCGATCTCCGGGAAGTCCTTGGCGGCGGCCCGGAACCGCTCAAGGAAGAGACCGTCGGTCATCTTCATGATGTTGGCCTTGTGGCCGCAGTGCACGCGCCGGACGCCGAGTTTGCGCGCGGTCTGGAAGGCGAACCGGCTGACCTGGTCTGACCCCGGCGCGCTGATCAGCCGCTTGCACTGGATCATGTCGTTCGACAGGCGATGCTCAACCCCGCCGTAGGTATCTTCGATGTTCTCGCGAACGATGCTGAAGTTCACGTTCACGCCGGCCCGGGTGTAGATGGTCTCGACGCCCGGGAGGGTGCGGAACTGGCGCAGGTTCGCGAAGGTGTTCCAGAGCTTGCGGGCCGTCACGTTGATCGACTTGCCCCCGCTGCCCTTGGGCGTCTCCATGGGGCCCTTGAAGAGCACCCCGCACTCCTCGGTCGTCGAGATGGCGGCGTTGGTCATCCCGCGGGTGTTTCCCTCGTCAAAGACCCGCCGACCCATCTCCACATCCACGAACTCCGCGTGGTCCATCACGCCCGCAGCCCGGAAGAGCTCGAGAGTGGCTTCCATGATCTCAGGACCAATGCCGTCGCCCTTGGCGAGCGCGATCTTCACTTGACCAGCCATGCAGACACTCCACACCGAGGGGACGAAAGGCGGAGGGTATGGTCCGCGTTCGCCGCCCGCCCGTTCCTTGCGCTGGCCGCGCTTCTTCCTACGCCTCAGATCTCGGCCACCGCGCTCGGTGCCAGTTCGCCCAGGGCCAGCCCGCACTCGGGGCAAGGCCCTCGAGTATGCCCGCGGACGTCGTAGCCGCAGCGCGGGCAGCGGAGAGCAGGCACGGGGACGATCCACTTCAAGGCCACCGCGTCGGCCAGAAAGGCCATCGCCGCGAGGCCACCGAGAACCACCGGCCAGAAGAAGTAATCCGCAAAGGAGACTGGCGGCAGAAGACCGGCCCCCGAGCGCAGAACATCCCTGGAAAAAGAGGGGTAGGTCATGGCCGTGAACGTGAACGCGGAAACACCTGCGAGCAGCGCGATGACGCGCAGCCATGCCCGGAGCACCATGCGCGTCTGCATCACGGCCCGGGCCGTGGCGGTCGGGTCGGAGGCGGTGGCCGGGCGCTCACGCCGGGCGTCGCCCCGCGCTGGTGTGGTTCCTGCACCATCACTCGCTTGCTGATCCGTCACGGGCAACCTCCGGTTCGCGATCCGCGTCGTTGGGGCTCGCAGAGTCAGCATAGGGCCTTGCGCCCCCGTGCCCCCAATGATCCATCGGCCCACCCTGTTGCTCCGCCTGCGCACCGCTCCCCATGCCCATTACCGGCGCACTCACCGCCGCCATTTCGCACGACTTCCGCCACGAGTTTGAGCGTGAAAGTCTCCTGCACCTTCGCAGGCGGTTCCTTTGGTACACCGGGGTGGCGATCGGTCTGAACCTCCTGATGGGCATTGCGCCGCTGATCGTGCGGCTGCTTAGCGGGTCGTTCTTCTCGCGCCCGCGGCCCTTCCTGAATGCCCTTGCCAGTTTCACCACGGTCGCGGACCTCTTCATCCTTGCGGGCTACATCCTCGCCTACCGATACGTGCGGTTGCGTCTACTCGGGAGAGCGCGGCTGGTGAAGTTCATGACCGCGCTCATGATCGTGGCGGGGCTCATCCGCATGGTGGCGGGGTTCCTTGAATATGCCGTCTATCGCGCCGGGCGGCCGAGCGTGGAACTGGCCTTGGCTGAGGAGGGGACGCTCTCTCTCCTGGGGCTGGTGTGGACGGTGCTGTGGACGCATGTGCTCGCGTGCGCGTTCGTCCCCTGGACCCCGCGCGAGGCCATGCGCCCGATCTTGACGCTCTCGCTGGGGTTCGCGATCGTTGCGCTTGCACACCTGATCCGCGTCGGAGGCGCGGGGTGGGGCGCGGTCGTGGCCGCGGCGGTTCTCTTCCCGCTTGTCGGCCTTCCGGGGGCGGCCGTCACGCTCTGGAACCACGGCCGGTTCCGCGAGTCGTTCCTGATCCGTGCGATCCGGGGCCGGTATATCGAGATGAAGCGCGAGTTGACGGACGCGCGCCGGATCCACGAAGCCCTCTTTCCCGCGCCTGCGGAACGGGGATCCCTTCGGTTTGACTATCGCTACGAGCCCATGAGGCAGATCGGCGGGGACTTTCTGTACACCCGCTTCAGCCCCGGCGCTGAGGGTACCGATCCATCGCTCAACCTTCTGCTGCTTGATGTGACGGGGCACGGCATCCCTGCCGCGCTGACGGTCAATCGGTTGTATGGTGAGGTCGAGCGCCTCTTTGCGGAAGATCCAGCCATCACGCCCGACCGCGTGCTGCGGGCCCTGAACCGGTACGTCTATCTCACGCTCGCTGACCATTCGCTCTTTGTCACGGCGCTCGCGGTGCGGATCGACCCCGGCGAGGAGGCGGGCCAACTGAAGTATGCCTCCGCCGGGCACCCGCCCGCGTTCATTCGGGCGGTGGATGGCACGCTCGAACAGCTTGATTCCACCGCGCCGGTGCTGGGCGCGTTCGTCGACAGCGACTATGACGTGGAACTGACGACGCGCCCCTTCACCGCCGGCGATGCCTTCCTTGGCTATACCGACGGCGCGATGGAGACACGCGACGGACATGGCCGGATGCTGGGGGTGGATGGCCTGCTCCGCGCCCTGGGGGGCCGAAGCCGGGGCGCACCGCTCCCGCCCGGCGCGTGGACGCAGGCAATCCTTGATGCGGTGAACACCCATCGCCTCGGTCCGCCCACCGATGACACGCTGATCGTTGAAGTCACGAGGGCCTTTGTGAGTGCACCCGTTGAACAGCGCGGGCAGCCCGATCGCCACGCCCCGCACCGCGCCTGAACACCCGTCCGAGACCGTCACGCCATGACCAAGACCCCTGTCGCGATCCTCGGCCCAACCGGCTACACCGGCCTCGAACTCATCGAGATCGTGCTTGGCCACCCAGCGCTCGAGCTCGGGCTTCTGTGCAGCGCCCGCGACCCGGCGCCACGCATTGATGCGGAGTTCCCCCGGCTCGCAGGGCGGATCAATCGCGACACGGCGCGCTGCCAACCCATTGACCACGACGCCATTGCTCGCGCATGCCCGCTTGCCTTCCTCTGCCTCCCGCACGACGCCGCGATGCAGCACGCCCCTGAACTGCTGCGCCGTGGAGTGCGCGTCATCGATCTTTCCGCGGCCTATCGCCTCAAGGACAGCGCCGTCTATGCGCGGTACTACGGACACCCGCACACCGACGCACAGAATCTCGCCCACGCGGTCTATGGCTTGCCCGAGTTCAACCGCGAGGCCATCCGCGCCGCCCGCCTCGTCGCCAACCCCGGGTGCTATCCCACGGCGGCGGCGCTGGCGATTGTGCCCCTCCTGCGGGCGGGGCTCATCGACCCGGCGTCGATCATCATTCACGCAGCGAGCGGGGCGAGCGGGGCCGGGCGCGAAGCCAAGCCGCACCTCACGCTGGTGGAGGCGGGTGACAACTTCTCGGCGTATGGCCTGGGCGTGCATCGACACCAGCCGGAGATCGGGCAGAGCATCCGCCTCTTTGCCAAAGGCACGGAGGATCCGCTCTTTCTCCCCCACCTTCTTCCCATCGCCCGCGGGATCCTTGAGACCATCACGGCACGGCCCCTCAGCCCATCGACCGACACCGCCGCCCTTCAGGAAACGCTCCGCGCCGCATTCGCCGGGGAGCGCTCCGTCACGGTCCGCGATGATGCACCGACGCTGCGCGATGTGGCACGCACAAACCGCGTCCACCTGAATGCTCGCGTGGTCTGCGGCCGCGTGGTGGTCGTCGCCGCCATCGACAACCTCCTCAAAGGGGCGAGTGGGCAAGCGGTCCAGAATGCCAACCTGATGTTGGGGCTGGACGAACACACGGGGCTCGGCTGACGCGCTCGGTTGTCGCGCTCGGTTGTCGCTCCGGGTCGGCCCTTGACCGGCGGTCCCCTACTTTGCGGCCGCGGCGCGGGCCCGATGCTCGCTCGCTTTCTCGCGTTCGCCCGCCTTCTCGAACCACTCAGCCGCCTGCCCGTGAAGGTCCGCCGCCCGGGCCGCGCCCGATGGTCCACGCGACTCCTGAAGCACAGCCGCTGCGGCGGACTCCTCCGCCGCAAGGAGCGGTTTGTCCAGTATCCCGCAACACTCAACGAGCACGCGGAGGGCGTCGGGCTCGGCTCGCTCGGCCGGTGCTAAGGCGGAGACGAGAGCAAGGGCCTCTTCCGGTCGGTTCTCGCGCTTGAGCGCGGTCGCCTCGCGGATGCGCCAGCGGGCCACACCCGGCTGGAGCATCCTCGCCCGCCGGGCCTGCTCGATCGCCGGCCCGGGGTTGCCCGCCTTCAAGTTCAGTTCCGCCAGCGTCCCCCATGCTTCGGCGATGGAGTCGTCGATCTTGATCGCGCGGAGAAGCGAGGCCATGGCCGCGGTCTCCTGGCCCGTTTTCACCTGGGCCATGGCAAGGTAGAGCGGGTGGCGCGCGTTGGTGGAATCAAGCCGCTGCGCTTCGCTGAAGTGCTCGACCGCCCGCGCCGATTCGCCCGCCGCGGTCGCGAGAGTGCCGGCGAGCGAGCAGAGGGCCGGGTCGTTGGCCGGGCCGATAGCGATCGCGGCCTGCACCTGTGCATAGGCCTCGGTGGGCTTGCGCAAGGCAGTGAGGGCCTTGGCAGCCGTCAGCCGCAGACGCTGGTCATTGGGGAAACGGGCGATCCCTTCCGCACTGAGCGCGGCGGCTCGTGCATCATCGCCCTCGCGGAACGCCCTCTCGGCCCGCTCAAAAGCCGCGGTGGCATCGGCGGCATCGGTCCCGGGGCTGGCGGATGCGGGGGAGACTGCGCCCCCGGCGGGGGTGCGAAACACCCATGCCACGCCCCCCACGGCGAAGGTCATGAGCACAACCATGGCCGCGCCGGCGGCAATGGCGAGCCATCGGCCTCGCCGGGCGGGCGGCCCACTGGAATCGTCGGAAAAGGCGGTATCGTGGGGCATCCGTGATATCATCCTCGCCCGGGCCGGGTCCTCATTTGGAACGTGCTGCGAGGCAAGTTTATGACCACCCCACCGCCCAACCCATCCACGCCGGGGCCGGCTGAGAACAAGCACTGGAGCCCCGCGGAACATGAGCCGCGTGTGCTTGAACGCTGGTCGGCCGCGCGCGTCGGCGCTGCCGATCCTGCGACCGTGCTTTCGGGGCGGAAGAAGCCGTATGTGATGTTCATCCCGCCGCCGAATGTGACGGCGGCGCTCCACCTTGGCCACGCGCTCAACAACACCCTGCAGGACATCCTCGCGCGAGCCCATCGCATGATGGGGTTCGAGACGCTGTGGATGCCCGGGACCGACCATGCCGGCATCGCCACGCAGGCCGTGGTTGAGCGGCGGTTGATGAAGGACGAGAAGAAGCGGCGGACGGACTATCGGCGCGAGGATTTCATCGCCAAGGTACAGGCCTTCAAGGACGAGTATGAAGCGACCATCACGGGCCAACTGAAGGTGATGGGCTGTTCCTGCGACTGGGATCGCCAGCGCTTCACCATGGATCCGCAGTGTACCGGCGCGGTCCGCGAGGCCTTCTTTCGGCTCTTCCGCGACGGGTTGATCTACCGCGGCAAGCGGCTGGTGAACTGGGACCCGGTGCTCCTCACGGCCCTGGCCGATGATGAGGTCAACATGGAGGAGGTGGACGGCACCTTCTTCTACCTTCGCTATCCGCTCGTGGATCGCTCCGGCGCGCCGGTGCTTTGGTCGGTGCTGGCCGGGCGCGGCATGCTGCTCCCGGCGGGTGCCTCAGGCATGGGCCCGGCATGGGTCACCGTGGCGACGACGCGCCCGGAGACGTATCTCGGTGACACCGCCGTCGCCGTCAACCCCAAGGACCCGCGGGCCCAGGCCCTTCGTGGGCTGTTCGTGAAGCTCCCCCTCGTGGAGCGCATCATCCCCATCGTGGAGGATGACTATGTGGTGATGCCCGCGACGGACCCGGATGCGCCGGGCGTCGATGCCAAGGCGAAGTTCGCGACCGGGGTCCTGAAGGTGACGCCCGCGCATGATCCCAACGACTACGAGATCGGCCGCCGGCACACCCTTCCGGTGATCAACGTGATGGCCCCGGACGCCTCCATCAGCGACAAGCACGGGTGGAGCGATATCGGCGGGGCGGAGCAGTTCGTCGGCATGTCGCGCGAGATCGCAAGGCGCGAGGTGGTGAACCAGTTCACCCGGCTCGGGCTGCTCGAGGATCGTCGGCCTTACCGACACTCTGTCGGTCACTCCGACCGCTCACATGCGCCGATTGAGCCGTACCTCTCCGACCAGTGGTATGTCCGCGTGACCGACGATCGCCTCACCGGCGCCGCCCTCCGCGCCATGGCGCTCGATCAGCGCGCCACCAGCGGCGACCACGCCGCCATTGCTCTTCCGAAGAGCCCGGCCATGGGCGACGGTCTGCTGCGCTTCCACCCGGAGCGCTACGCGCGGACCTTCCAGCACTGGCACGAGAACCTCCGCGACTGGTGCATCAGCCGTCAACTCTGGTGGGGACACCGCATCCCCATCTGGACCATCATCCCCGATATCGCCCGGACCAAGAAGGGCGAGGTGATCGAGGACAGCGCGTTTGTCGAGGACATGTTCCTTGCCCATGTGGCCGGGCACCTGCGCGTCTTCTTCCAGGCCTGCGGCATCGAGAACGAGGCGTGCTTCCTGCAGGAAGAGCGCGACACGTGGCGCGTGTGCGCCCGCTCGGAGCGTGCTGTCCGTGCCTTCGCCGCGCTTGAGCACTACACCCAGAAGCGGCTCATGGGCGAACTCGGCGACACCGACCCCGTCACGGGGCGCCCGCTTGATCTGTCCGTCAAGCTCGAAGGGTTCCCCGAGGCCACACGGGCCGCGGCGGACCTCGCCGGGCTCATCACGGTCTGCGAGCAAGAGAGCGACGTTCTCGACACATGGTTCAGCTCCGCGCTATGGCCGCTCTCAACACTCGGCTGGCCCCTTGAGACACCGGAACTCCGGGCATTCAACCCCTCTTCTTCGCTCTGCACGGCCCGAGAGATCATCACCCTCTGGGTCTCTCGCATGGTGATGTTCAACCGCTACTTCCGCGGGCAGGATGCCCGTGGCCAGACGGGCCTTGACGCCAAGCCCCACGCCGACGGTGTGCTCCCCTTCCGCGATGTCTTCATCCACGCCATGGTGCAGGATGAGCAGGGGCGGAAGATGAGCAAGTCGCTCGGCAACGGGGTCGATCCCCTCGACATCATCGCCACGCACGGTGCCGATGCGCTGCGCTTCACGCTCTGCGAGATGACGACGCACACACAGGATGTGCGCATGCCGGTGGTGCGCGACGCCAAGACGGGGCGGAACGGTTCGCCACGGTTTGACCTTGGCCGCAACTTCGCGACCAAGCTGTGGAACGCCTCGAAACTCGTGGCCATGACCTTTGAGCGAGCCGCCGCCACTCCGCCCGGCACGCCCGACCCGGGGCTCGGCCTGGCCGACCGGTGGATGCTCTCGCGCCTCGCCGCGGCCACAGCGGCCTGCGAGCGGGCCCTGCGGACCTACTCGTTCAGCGAGTACGCGCAGACGCTGTATGTGCTCCTGTGGAACGACTATTGCGACTGGTATCTTGAGGCCGTCAAGCCCACGGTGGCCGCGAGTCCGGCGCAGCAGGGGGTGATGCTGCACGTTCTTCGCGTCATCCTGCGCCTGATGCACCCGGTCATGCCCTTCATCACCGAGGTGGTGGATGAATCGCTGGGGCGGCTCGCGGCACCTGTTCCCACGGGGATCGGCTTTGGCGCCCCGGGTTCGGCGGTGCTGGCGCTCGCGCCGTGGCCGTCAGTCAGCGAAACCCTGCGCGATCTTGCCGTGGAAGAGCGGTTCGGCCGGCTGCGCGTGGTCGTGGAGAGTGTGCGCGAGGTCCGCGCCAAGATGAACCTTGCCCGGTCGCGCAAGATCACGCTGCACGCCCCCGCGGGCCTCGCGGCCGAGATTGCCGGCACAGGCGGGATCACCGAGACGCTCGCCGCGCTCGATCGTGTGACCACCGAGCAGGCACCGGAACGCTCCGTCGCGCTCCCGATCGGCGAGATGGAGATCCACCTGAGCGGCCTGAGCGATTCGGTCGACGCGGGTGCGGAACGCGATCGGCTCGCGAAACTGGTCGCCGAGTGTGACCGTTCGGTCGCCGCGCTTGATGCCCGCCTGAACAACCCCGGCTACGCCGACAAGGCCCCCGCCAAACTCGTCGAGGAGTCTCGACGCCAGCGCGCCGCCAAAGTCGCCGAGCGCGATGCCGCCAAGGCCGCGCTGGAGCGGCTGGCGTGAGAGTTTGGACCATGCACGCCGCCGCCCAGCGGGCATTCCCCGTGGCGCTCGCCGCGGCTGTGGCCGCGCTCGGTGCGTGCGGCGGTCGCACACAGCCGGCCCGCAGCGCGCAGAGCGGTGAGCCCCCCGCCGTCACCGGTCGAGCCCAGCCGGCCTCGCCCGATCGCCCCGTCGCCGTGCGTTCGGAACCGTGGACCTTTGAGGGTGCCCCCGGAACGGTGCTCCGCACGCGCCATTTTTCCATCTATACCACCGAGCGCGATCCGGTCATCACCGATCGCCTGCCGCGTTTTCTTGAAGCCGCGCTCACGCACCACACCACCGCCATCGTGCCGCTCGAGCGGCCCGCCGCGCCCATGGATGCCTTCATCATGGCGAACCGGACGCAGTGGCAGAACCTGACCATGCGCATGCTCGGCTCGCGCGGCCGAGTGCTCACCTTCATCGAGCGGGGCGGGTTCACCACCGGCGGCCGTTCATTTCTCTTTGATATCGGCACCAGCGACACCTTTGTCATCGCCGCCCACGAGGGCTGGCACCAGTTCACGCAGTCGACCTTTGTCGAGCAGCTCCCCATCAGCATTGAGGAGGGTCTTGCCGCGTACATGGAAGGTCACCGATTCACCGGCCAGACGGTGCTCTTCCTGCCCTGGGCCAATGCCGAGCGCTATGAGCAGCTCAGCGCCTCGGCCCGCCGCGGCCAGCTCCTGCCGCTTGAGGACCTGCTCTCGTCGACGCCCGAGTCGATCCTGCAGCGCCCGGGGAACAGCAACGAATCCGCCGTGGCGTACTACGCGCAGGCCTGGGCATTGATCCACTTTCTGCGCGAGGGCGAAGGAGGCCGCTATCGCCCGGCCCTTGAGGCCATGGTCCGCGATGCCGCGGGCGGGCGGCTCACCGCGAACGTTCGTCTTGCCAGGGGCGAGCGCAGCGGCATGATCGCGCAGCGGGCCGGGCCGGCGGTTCTCTTGGCGTACTGCAACACCGATCTTGACCGACTCGGCCGCGAGTATCGGGCCTTCATTCAGACCATCGTCGCCCCCATGTCGAGGGGTGCGGTCCTCTCCGGCAACTCCCCGATCCCCGCGGCTCCCTGATGCCACTTGCGCGGGCTGGATAGGGGCACGTTCGGCACCTTGCACTTGCGGCCTCCGAACATGCGAACAAACCACGCCCGGAGGCGGAAAATACACTGGCGAAGGTGTGCCTGTGGTTTATCTTGTTGTCACCGGCTGCGCCCAACCCGGTCTGTGCCCGACGAACTCCTCTCTCCAGGATCCCGCTGATGCTGTTGACGCGCCGTTCTCTGCCTCCTGCTCACATTGCGGCGATGGGGCTGGTTTTGGCCGCGGGTTCGGCCTGTTGTGCAGGGGACAACCCGGTCATCCTCGAGTACTTTGAGACCTCGTGGGACAACATCGAGACCCGCACGCCGGACGTCTTCATGGCTGGCTACGGCGGCATGTGGCTCCCTTCTCCGTGCATGGCCAGCACAGGGAGCGCGGGGTACGACCCTTTCGACCGCTTCAACCTCGGTCAGCCGGGTGCCGAGACCGCCTTCGGGACGGAGGCGAAGTTCCGCCAACTCGTCAAAGAACTCCATCTCGCGGGAGTGCTCGTCTACCCCGAGGGGATCTTCAATCACAACGGCGCTCGCACCAGCAATGCGGACTTCATCGCCGACGGCGGTTGGCCCGGCTTTTACGTGCCGGGCAACGGCCCCTCGAACAACCCGCCCGGTCCCGCCTTTCTCTCCGGCAGCGGGCCATGGGTCAACTGCGGCGACTTTGTCACCCGGGCCGGGGCCAACTACTTCTGGGGCGACTTTCACAACGGCGCTACGCAGTCAGAGAACCCCGGCAGCGGCAACTACTGCCTCTGGCTTGGCGATCTCGTCAGTCTTGTCGATATCGCGCAGGAGAGCAACTACTCCTGCATCCGTCACCCCACGTCGATCAATCCGCTGAACATCCCTCCGGGGCGTATCCGCAACCTGCCCAACCCGGACAACGCGCGCTTCTATCCCGACCGCAACCTCGCTCCGCGCACGTTCACCAACCCCGGCATCGCGGGCTTCAGCACCACCACCAACTGGACGGTCTACCCCTTCAACACAGCCGCGCCCCTCGCCGGTGACCCGCAGGCCGAATCCGCCACGGGCCTTCTGCAGCGCTGGGCCCAGTGGATGATCGAGGAGATCGGTGTCGATGGTTTTCGCCTTGACGCCGCCAAGCACACCAAGCACGACTTCTGGAACGAGCGCTTTGATGCCGCGGTCTACCAGACCCGCGTGACCCCTGGCGGCCAGCGCGTCACGCCCTTTTCCTTCGGCGAGACGGTGGACTCAAACTCCGCCATCCAGTTCTACATCCGCAAGGACTCGTTCGGCAACCGCGACGCGCTCGATCTCAACGAAGCGGGCGGGCTTCGCGATGTCTTGAATGCCGGCGGCTTCGGTCGCTGGGCTAAGGACAGCGGGAGCGATCCGGAGGGGCCCATCGAGCGGAGCGTCGATACCAATGACGACGGCCAGAACAACGGCTCGCAGGGCGTACACCACGTTTTCTCCCACGACAACGGGAGCGTCGGCAGCGGCGGCACCAACCCCCCGCTCCCCACGTTGCGGCAGCAGGGCCTCCCCCAGAACGCGTATGTCCTCTCCCGCACCGGCCTTCCCATCGTCTATTACAACGGGCGCGAGATGGCCAGCCGCTTCGCCTCCCGCGGCTTCTGGCCGCGCGAAGGGAACCCCTCCGCCCTCGGCAACAACAACACCATCATCACCGACCTCGTGCGCATCCACAACGGCCACGCACGGTCGAACATGAACATCATCAACTCGACTGACGGCGTCAACCCCAGCAAGGCGGACGTACTGGCGATCGAACGGTCAAACAACACCGCGGCCAACCTCCTCTCGCTCGTCAACGACTCATACTCGAACGGCTTCCAGTTCCGCTCGCTGGACACCTCCTTCCCGGGCGGCTCGCGCCTCATGGAACTCACGGGGGCCTGGAACGACACGGGCGCGAGCGGCGCCAACCTTGGCGGCAGCATCTCACGGATCATCACGCTCGACGGCAACGGCCGCGCACTCTTCCCCATCCCCAACAACCGCAACACCAGCGGTGTCGAGCACAACCGCGGCTTTGTGGTCTATGGGCTTCCCGCCCCCGCCGGCGCGGTCGCCGTCACCCCCGTGGCCAGCGTCATCCCCGCCGACACGGTCGCCGTCAGCGAGTGGAAGCGCCGCCTCACGCCCGTGGATGTCGTGACCTCACCCTCGTTTGAGATCCGGCTCACGACCACCAAGGCCGATGTCGGCGACCCCGGCCAGGGGGGCAACCCAAACTTCAACACCGATGATTTCGCCGTCTTCCGGCTCAACGAGGGCTTCCGCGATTACAACGGCATCAACCCCAACGGCACGCCCACCGGCTATGACCAGCCGCTCGCCTCGCCCCTCGACGCCGGGTACGAGCGCTTCGTCACGCAGAACTCGCCCCTCTTCAATAGCCCCGGCGCGTCGGAGGGGCTGTACCGCCAGACCATCAACGCCGCGCTCCTCCCCGAGGGATTCAACTACCTCACCGTCGTCGCCTACCGCCATCGTGAAGACGGTGGTGCCGCCATCTCCTCGGAGTTCCGCAAAGTGTTCTATGTCGATCTGCTTCCCCCGCAGGTTGCCCTTGTTCTGCCGGAGGACAACATCATCAACACCGCAGGGTTCAGTTTCCGCGTGCTCGCCTCTGACCGCTGCACCAACACCGTCTACATCATCGCCAACGCCCCGGAGGGCGTGGACCCGCGCACTCAGCCCGCGACCTACCTCACCGCCGCCAACCAGGCGACCCGGCATGACCGCTTCGAGTTCCGCCGCGCCATCAGCAACCTTCCCGCGGGCACCAACTCGATCACCGTCGTCGCGTTCGAGCTCTCGGGCAACTCCGTTGTCACCCGCTACGACGGCATCGTCAACTCCCTTGGCTCCGGCGACGTCAACCGCGACGGCGTCGTGAACATCGACGACCTGCACGCCTCGTGGCAGCTTGGCTCCACCTATCAGGGCGAGGCCGACATGGACCGTGACGGCGACCTTGACACCACCGACCGCCGCCTGCTCGAGGCCCTGATCCGCGCTACTGAGAATGCCGCCATGGAAGGGTCGCAGCGCTGAAGCAACATACGATCGGACGATGTCCATCGAACGAGCCCAACGCCTCCGCGCCCTCCCGCCGTTTCTTTTCAACCAGATCGACGACAAGAAACGGGCCGCCCTCGCCCAGGGCAAGGACGTCATCAACCTTGGCGTCGGCGACCCCGACCGTCCCACGCCGCCCTTTGTCATCGACGCGATGAACGAAGAGATGCGGCGGCCCGTCAATCACCAGTATCCCGATTGCTACGGCTCCAAAGTCTTCCTCTCAGCCGCGGCTCGCTTCATGGAGCGTCGTTTCGGCGTCGCCGTGGACCCGGCCCGCCACCTCGTGGCCCTCATCGGCAGCAAGGACGGCATCAGCCACCTCCCTCTCGGGCTGCTGAACCCCGGTGACGGCGCGGTCGTCTTCGCGCCGGCCTATCCCGTGTACGCCGCGGGCACGATCCTCGCCGGGGGCGTCGTCCACCGCGTGGAGACCACCGCCGAGCGTCAGTGGCTCCCGGACTTTTCCGCCATCCCCCGTGCCGCGGACGCTGCTCGGCTCATGTATCTGAACTTCCCCGGCAACCCGACCGGCGCAAACGCACCCATCGCGCTCTATGAAGAGGCGCTCCGCTGGTGTGCCGCGCGTGGGTGTGTCTGCGCTTCGGACCTTGCCTACAGCGAAGTCTACTTCGGCGACCCGGTGGCGAGCATGTGGCAGTCGCGCGCTGCGGACCTCAACACCACGCCCGCCATCGAGTTCCATTCACTCTCCAAGACCTTCAACATGACGGGCTGGCGTATCGGCTTTGCCGTGGGGCATGAGAGCGTCATCGGCGCCCTCAAGCAGGTCAAGGACAACTACGACAGCGGCCCCTTCAACGCCGTTCAGAACGCCGGCGCGGTCGCCCTCGACCGGTTCGACGACCCGGCCGTCGCGGGCATGCGCGCTGTCTATCGCGAGCGTCGCGATATCGTTGTCAGCGCGCTACGGCGCATGGGCGTGACGGCCGAGCCCCCGCAGGCGGGCGTTTTCGTGTGGGCATCCTGCCCGACCTCTCGCGCCACCGGCAAGCCGCTCGATTCCTGGTCGTTCGTCGGCCGCGCTATCGACGAGGCCGCCGTGGTCATGGTCCCCGGGGCCGGTTTCGCCGAATCCGCCGCGTCATATGTCCGCATCTCTCTCACCCGCGAGACCGAGCGCATCGCCCAGGCCATGGAGCGCCTCGCCGCCATCGCGTGGTAACCCGCGCCGCCCGCCCTCCTTCACTCGCGCGACACGCCGCGTCGGAGTCACTCCCATGCTTAAAGCCGCGTGCCTCTTCCTGCTCCCGGCCCTCGCTTTCCCGCTCGCGCTCGCGCAGCCCCCAGCCACGCCGAGCCCGCCCGTCGTCACCAAGCCCGCGCCCGAGTTCCCCGCCTTGTGGCGGGGGCATTGGAAGGGCCCATCACGCCAAGTCCTCGCCGGTGGCAGCTCGACGGAGTTCCGTATGGAGCTCATCATCGGCGAACTCAAGAACGGGCGAGCCCAGTGGACGATCGTCTACGACGGTGCCGCCGGCCGGCAGGAACGCCCCTACGAACTCGTCCTGCGCGATGACGAAAAGTCCCGCGGTAAGGGGCGCTTTGCCATCGACGAAAAGCAGGGGATCGAGATCGAGATGACCCTGCTCGATGGTGCCTTGTACGGCCTCTTCTTTGTCAAGGACGCGCAGATCAGCGTCTCCTATCGATTGCTCGGCACGGGCACGGCGGACGAACGGCTTGAGGTTGAAATGGTCACCACGCGCACCGGCGACGGTCGCGAATCGGGCGGCAAGGACGAAGTCCCCGTGGTCCACTCCTTCCCGCCGGTGAGCGTTCAGAAGGCCGTGCTGAAGCGGGGCTGATGGAGACTCACACCAGCAGCGTCGCCGGCTTTTCCAGCATGGCGCGAACGCTCGCCAGATACTGCGCCGCCATCGCACCGTCGACAATGCGGTGATCGCTCGACATCGTCATCTGCATCTCGTGCCCGATGACGATCGTCTCCTTCCCGTCCACCACTTCAATCACCGGCTTCTTCACCGCCGCGCCCACCGCAAGGATCGCCGCGTTCGGCGGGTTGATGATCGCCGTGAAGTGCTCCACGCCGAACATCCCAAGGTTGCTGATGGTGAAGGTGCTCTCGGACATCTCCTCGACCGTGAGCCCCTTTGTGCGGGCCTTCTCCGCGAGTGCCCGGGTCTCGGCCGAAATCAGCCGAAGGCCCTTCTGATCCGCGCTGCGGATCGTCGCCACCACCAGGCCGCCGCCACGCTCTTCTGGGAGTGAGACGGCCACGCCCACGCTCACCATGGACATGATCTCGATCGACTCGGCCCCCTTTGGACCGGCCCAGCGCGCGTTGACGAACGGGTGCTGGTGCATCGACAGGGCGCATGCCCGGACGAGGAAGTCATTCACCGAGAGTTTGACGCCGTGGCTGGCGAGCTGCTCATTTAACTGACCCCGCAGCGAGAGCAGCGCGTCCATCCGCACGCTCACCGTCACCTGGTAGTGCGGGATGGTGGTCTTGCTCTCAACCAGCCGCGCCGCAATCGTCCGCCGCATGTTTGAGAGTGCCACCACGCGACCGGCGAGCGCGACCGGCGCACCCGTGATTGCGGAGGCCGCCACCGTCGCCGCCACGATCGGGCTCACGGCCATCGTGCTCGGACGAGGCAGGTTCTGCACGGCCACCACCGGCGCGGGTGCCGGTGCTGTGACTGCACCGCTGCCTCCAGCCGCGATGAAGGCCTCTACATCCCGGCGGATGATGCGCCCGGAAGGGCCCGTGCCCTCAAGGGCCTTGAGATCCACCCCACTCTCGGCGGCGATCTTCCTCGCCAGCGGCGATGCGAAGACCCGCTCCGCACTGTTCCCGCCCGGCCCACCATGCACACCGTTCGCCGCAGGCGCCGTAACCACCGCCACGCCGCTGCCCCCGATTCTGCCGTTGCCCGCCCCCGCAACGGCCGCGGACTGCGCCGTTGGCGTACTCGCCCCGCCCCCGGTGCCCCCTTCAAAGCGGGCGATCACGGTCCCCACGGGCGCGCTCTGGCCGGCCTTGATCACCAGATCCGCCACCACGCCATCCTCGAAGGTCTGCAGTTCCATCGTGGCCTTGTCGGTCTCGATGTCCGCGATCACGTCCCCTGACTTGACCTTTGCCCCGGGCGCGATGTGCCACTTGACGATGGTGCCGACCTCCATGGTGTCGGAGAGCCGCGGCATGGTGATGTTCGAAGCCATAGGTGGATTCACGAAGCGACCGACCGTCCAAACCTGAACCTTCCGAAGCGGGGTTTCCCCGCCACGCCCCTGCCCGCCAGCACGCCGCGTCGGCTCATGCCCGCAGCATCGCCGCCCGTACCGCACGGATGATCTTCCCCTTGTGCGGCAGATACTCCGCCTCAAGGTTCTTGGCGTAGGGCGTCGGCACATCCTCGGTGTTCACGCGCAGGGGCTGGTGATCGAGGAAATCAAAGGCGTGCTCGCACACCTGCGTGATCACCTCGCTCGCCACGCTCGCAAAGGGCCACGACTGATCGACCACCACAAGGCGGCCCGTCTTCTTGAGCGAGCGCACGATCGCGGGAAGGTCGAGCGGGCGCACCGTGCGCATGTCCAGCACATCAACCGTGATGCCCTCGGCCGCAAGCTCGCGGGCCGCCTCAAGGCAGAAGTTCACCGGCCGCCCGAACGAGACGAGTGTGCAATCCGTCCCTTCGTTCCGCAGGATCGCCTCGCCGAAGGGGATGAGGTATTCCTCTTCCGGCACGTCGCCTTTGTCGCTGAGCATGCGCTCCGACTCAAGGTTGAAGACGGGGTCGGCCGAGCGGAGCGCCGTCTTGAGGAGCCCCTTGGCGTCGTACGGGCAACTCGGGATCGCGATCTTCAGCCCCGGCACGTTGCTGTACAGGGCCTCCACACACCACGAATGCGTTGAACCAAGCTGGCCGCCCGCACCGTTGTTGCCCCGGAACACGATGGGGCACCCCCACTGCCCGCCGCTCATGTAGAGCATCTTCGGCACGTTGTTCAGCAACTGGTCCGCCGCGACCAGCGAGAACGACCATGACATGAACTCAATGATCGGCCGCAGCCCGTACATGCTCGCCCCGACCGCCAGACCGGCGAACCCGTTCTCGCTGATGGGCGCATCGATGATCCGGCGCGGGCCGAACTCCTCGAGCATCCCCTGGCTCACCTTGTACGCCCCGTTGTACTGCGCGACCTCCTCTCCCATCAGGAAGATCCGCTGGTCGCGCCGCATCTCCTCCTGCATCGCCTCGCGCAGGGCCTCTCGAAACTGAATCTGCCGGGTCGTCATGGGCACGCTCACAAACATCGAACGAACCGCAAACGAAAGCGGTTTCTTGCGGGAATCTCAAGTATATGCGCCCATGGCCGATCATCCTCGACGGCCTCAGCCACGCGACCCGAGCACCCTCCGCGCCAACACTCCACCCATGGCGGTCTATCCGGCACCCCATCACGCGCTCGTCATCGGCGGCACCGGCATGCTCCGGCGCGTCGCGCTCCACCTTTCTGGCCCATCCGGCAACGCCCACGACGTCTCCGTCATCGCCCGCTCGCGCGAGGACCTCGACGAACTCGCCCGCCACGCCGCCCCCGCCTCTTCACACACCTCCGCCGCGGCGCAGACACGCTCGGCCGTCCACGCCCACCCCTCACCGCAGGGCCCGGAAGATCACGCCCCCACCGCCCCGCGCCGTGGCCGCCTCGTCGGGCATGCCGCTGATTACACCAACAGCCCGCAGCTCGCCCGCGCCCTCCGCGCGGCCACGGAACAGTTCGGCCCCGTCTCCATCATCCTTGCCTACATCACGGCCCAGCAGTGCCCCACCACCGAGCGCGAGGTCCTCACCGAGATCGCCGCGCAGGTCGGCTCCCCCGACGATCCTCGCCCGCTCTTTCATGTCCGCTCCTCAGCCGCGGCTGATCCGCGCTCCTCCCCCACGCCCGGCACCCTCATCAATCACCCGAACATTCTGTATCGAGCCATCACCCTTGGCTTTGTCATCGAGCCCCGCGGCTCGCGCTGGCTGACCAACGATGAGATCGCCCGCGGCGTCCTCCGCGCCATCCGCGCTGGCGATCCGGAGGCGACCATCGGCGTCACCCGCCCTTGGACCGCGCGGCCGGGGTGAATGCACCGACCACGCTGCCCACTGCACCTCGCCATCACGCCTTCTCGCCATCTCGCCATCACGCTCGTGACACCTCCACTCCCCAACGCCTCCGCTCCGCACCCGGCCCCGCTGCACATCATCGGCCATGGCATCGACCTTGTCGAAGTCGCTCGCATCTCGCAGATGCTCGCGGAGCATGAGGGCCGGTTCCTCGACCGCTGCTTCACCGCGCGCGAGCAGGCCGACTCCGGCTCTGCCCGCCGTCGCGATGAACATCTCGCCGCCCGCTTCGCGGCGAAAGAGGCCGCCATGAAAGCCCTCGGCACCGGCCTCGCTGATGGCATCAGTTGGACCGACATAAGTACCGAACGCACCACCACGGGTGCCCCGCGACTCGTCGTCACCGGCCGAGCCGCGGAGCTCGCGCTTGCACGTGGCATCACGGGTTGGCACGTCTCCCTCTCGCATACCGACACGCTCGCGATGGCGAGCGTGATCGCCACCTGAACGACAACAAGACCCTCTGGTGTTCTGGAATGCTGGGACGATGCTCGTGCGTCTTTCGGGTGCGGACTTTTGTTCTGCCTGCAGGCGCGGATCGCCGCCTTGCTCCGTCCCCCGGCGTCGGACTCGACAGGGCCCTGGGTGAAGACGGCGACGTTTGAAGCGCCGCCACTGGCCCGCGGCTGGCCGGCGGCTGGCCCGCGGCCGTTCAAGACTCTTCACTTGTCAAAGAGGATGAACTGGCGGGAGGGGTCCTTGCCATCACTTCAAGAACCGTGCACGTGCACCCCCGAAACTCAGCAAGCCAAGCTTGGTCGGGGAGTCCGCCCAACCGAGAAGATCCTCCTCATGGAGAATACCGACGGTCTGCTGTGGTCCGGCGTGCTTGAGAAGGAGATCGAGCAAGCCCGCCAGATGGTTCGCTTGGGGAGTGCCCCGTTCGCGTAGATGCGCTGCCCCCGCTCGCAGTGTCTCCCGGTAGTCGTAGATCGCAAGGTGCCGTCCATCCCGGGGGAACAACTGGTCTGACTTGAAGTTGATCCAGACGAAGTTGACGCCCCGAACCACCGCGCGGGAGAAATCAGCGCCCTCCAATCCATCGTACTGCCGAGAAAGCGCGGGTTCGTGGTGACCATAGCACTCCATGTCGTCGAGCGGACCGACGAACTGGCAGTCTCGGAACGTACACGCTCGAAACCGCATGCGTCGCACTTTGCATGTGTCAAAGACGCACCGCTCAAACACCGCGTCACAGAAATATAAGTCCCGACAGTCGCACCGCCGGAATGTGACGTCGCGAAGCACACTCGCGCCACCGGCCTTGGCGACACTCATCGAGCTCTCGCGGAAGTCGACGCCTTCAAACGTGCATGACTGCAACCGACTTGACCACACGCGCAGGTCGTTGATACTTGACTTCACGATCTTCACATGACTCAATGAACATCGTTTAAGCCGAAGCGACTCCAAGAAACAGTCTTCTATACTGAGATGCTCGATGGCGGCGTCCTCAAGCAGCCGTAC